>RFTJ01000015.1 GCA_009923495.1 Actinomycetota bacterium | reverse complement strand
ATGGGCTCAAAACTCAAACCGGTTGTCGTTACCGTCGGAGTTTTTGACGGTGTTCATGAAGGACACTTGGCGCTGTTAAAGCAGGCTCGAAAAATCGCAGATATTCGAGATGCCAGATTGGTGGCCGCTTCATTTGATCCTCACCCAGCTTCGATCTTGCGGGCTGATGATTTCCTTGGCCTTCTGACACTTCCTTCACATCGCGCCAAGTTGCTCAAGGCGGCCGGCGTTGATGCGGTCGAATTTCTAGAATTCAATGACCAGCTGCGCAGGCTAACACCAGACGAATTTGTCGATGAAGTCTTAGTCACCCAGCTAGCTGCAGATGTGATTGTGGTAGGTACCAATTTTAGATTTGGCAACCGCGCATCTGGTGATGTTGAAGTATTGCAATCCTTGGCCAGCAAATTTGGCTTCGAGGTGGAGGTAGTGACGCTCAAAGGTGACTCGTCAACCTGGTCATCTACTCGAATTCGCCAAGCCTTATTGGCAGGTGAAGTTGAATCCGCCCGGACCTTGCTTGGTCGACCTCATCGGTTAAGCGGGGAAGTAATTTATGGCGACCAACGTGGCCGCGAACTAGGATTCCCAACTGCGAACTTGTCGGTTGCTCATGGCCTAGTTATACCCGCTGATGGCGTCTATTCCGGGCTACTAACGACTAAAGAGGAAGTCTTACCTGCAGCAATAAGCATCGGCACCAACCCTACATTTGCTGAAGTTCTGACTCGGCGAGTCGAGGCGTATGTGCTGGACCGGGATGATTTGAAGTTGTACGGACAGATCGTAGACCTGGATTTCTTGGGGCATATTCGCCAGATGCAGGCATTCTCAGGCATTGAAGACCTAGTAATTGCAATGAATTCTGATGTCTCGGTGGCCCGGGGGCAAATCAACGATTTCCTAGAGAGCACTTGACACTGATAAGGTTTTGCTCAGACGAACGCGGGGCGGGCGCCCCATGTTTCGTGACTAACTGCAGTTAGAACCCTAGCTACAGCCCGCGCCCGAGAGGAAAAATCATGGCGTTAGACCCAAAGGTCAAGCAAGAAATCATCGCTCAATATGGCACCAAGCCAGGCGATACCGGAAGTCCAGAAGTTCAGATTGCACTGCATACTCGTCGTATTAATGACTTGACTGAGCACCTAAAGACCCACAAACATGATCATCATAGCCGTCGTGGACTGCTGTTGTTAGTTGGTCAGCGTCGTCGTTTGTTGGACTACCTAACCAAGACAGACATTAATCGCTACCGCGCAATCATCGAGAAACTCGGTATTCGTCGATAGCATCAAACGGGCTAGTCAACCGACTGGCCCTTTTTGTGGAGTGGCCACTTACTGCACGAACCGTTCGTCGGTCCTCGGTAGTGGTGTTCGGCTAAGTTAGCCGCGCACTTCGATCGAAGATCGGCACCTAAGCAAGTGTTTACGCGTAAGTGCGTTACTCCCTGACAAGTAATAGGGAGATGCCCGTGGAGGGTAACGAAGTAAAGACAAGTACAGCCATTATTGATAATGGCTCGTTTGGCAAGCGGACAATTCGATTCGAAACGGGTCGGTTAGCTCGTCAGGCAAACGGCGCGGCAAGCGTCTATCTAGATGATGAAACAATGCTGTTCTCAGCTACCACCGCAGGAAAGTCACCGAAGGATCAGTTTGATTTCTTCCCGTTAACTGTTGACGTTGAAGAACGAATGTACTCAGTTGGCCGGATTCCTGGCTCATTCTTCCGTCGCGAAGGTCGACCAAGTGAAGATGCCATTCTTACTTGTCGTTTGATTGACCGACCATTGCGTCCATCATTTGTCAAAGGACTCCGTAATGAAGTTCAGGTAGTGGTGACTGTTATGGCGCTCAATCCCAATGAACTTTATGACGTAGTGGCAATCAACGCCTCGTCAATGTCAACCCAGTTAGCTGGTTTGCCATTCTCAGGTCCAATTGGCGGCGTTCGGGTAGCACTCATCAAAAATCAGTGGGTTGCATTCCCGACGCACGAACAACTGGAAGAAGCAGTATTCGACATGGTGGTTGCGGGCCGCGTTGTTGATAACGATGTGGCAATCATGATGGTTGAAGCAGAAGCAACTGAAAACACCATCGAATTGATCGCCGGTGGCGCTACCGCACCAACAGAAGATATCGTCGCGCAGGGTCTTGAGGCAGCGAAGCCATTCATTCGGGTACTTTGCGATGCCCAGAGTGAATTGGCAGCCGTGGCAGCAAAGGAAACGCAAGAGTTCCCAGTCTTCCTTGATTATGAAGCTGACGTTTACGACGCCGTATCCGCGGCCATCACAGATGAACTAGCAGCAGCGCTTACCATTGCCGGAAAACAGGAGCGCGAATCAGAACTTGATCGCATCAAAGAAGTAGTTGTTGAGAAATTTGCTGAGCAGTTTGAAGGACGCGAAAAAGAAGTCAGCGCAGCACTTCGCTCGCTTACTAAGAAACTTGTTCGTAAGCGGGTGCTTAAAGACAAGATTCGAATTGACGGACGCGGACTTGCTGACATTCGCTCGCTATCGGCTGAAGTAGATGTGATTCCGCGCGTTCATGGTTCAGCCTTATTTGAACGCGGCGAAACTCAGATTCTGGGCATCACTACTTTGAACATGCTAAAGCTTGAACAGCAGATTGATTCGCTTTCGCCGATTACCACCAAGCGCTACATGCACAACTACAATTTCCCGCCTTACTCAACCGGCGAGACTGGTCGGGTTGGCAGCCCAAAGCGTCGCGAAATTGGTCACGGTGCACTTGCTGAGCGTGCACTGGTACCAGTACTGCCTAGTCGCAGTGATTTCCCATATGCAATTCGACAGGTTTCTGAGGCATTAGGTTCTAATGGCTCAACTTCGATGGGCTCGGTATGTGCTTCAACGCTTGCATTACTTAATGCTGGTGTGCCACTGAAGGCGCCGGTTGCCGGTATTGCAATGGGTCTGATCTCGGATGAGATAGACGGCAAAACCGAGTATGTTGCGTTAACTGACATCCTTGGCGCAGAAGACGCATTCGGCGATATGGACTTCAAGGTAGCCGGAACAAAAGAGTTTGTTACTGCTTTGCAGCTAGATACCAAACTTGATGGCATTCCAGCATCAGTTTTGGCTGGCGCACTGACTCAGGCTCGCGATGCCCGCCTAACCATCCTTGATGTTATGTCCGAGGCAATCGATGTACCAGATGAGATGAGCAAGTTTGCTCCACGCATCATCACGGTCAACATTCCGGTGGACAAGATTGGCGAGGTCATCGGTCCTAAGGGCAAGATCATCAATCAGATCCAGGATGAAACCGGCGCAGACATCAGCATCGATGATGACGGCACTGTTTACATCGGCGCAGACAATGGCGAATCAGCCGAAGCGGCTCGAGCCCAGATTAATGCAATAGCAAATCCAACCATGCCTGAAGTTGGCGAACGTTACCTAGGAACTGTGGTGAAAACTACAACTTTTGGGGCATTCATTTCACTGGCTCCAGGTCGCGATGGATTGCTCCACATCAGTCAGTTGCGCAAACTATCTGGTGGAAAGCGCGTAGAAAAAGTTGAGGACGTGCTGAATGTGGGCGACAAAGTTCATGTTGAGCTTGCCGAGATTGACCCCCGCGGAAAGCTTTCACTGATCCCAGTAATTGAAGGCGAAGAGGCTAGCGCAGAAGATAGTGAATAGTCACCTATGACTAAGAAGTCGGCTGTGGTCCTGGGGCATGAACAACGCCCTGGGACCACACGCACATTACTAACCACTGATCAGGGCGGACTAGTAAAGCGCACAGTGCTTCCTGGCGGCCTTCGAATAATCACTGAACAAATGCCCAATGTACGCTCTGCTGCAATCGGAATTTGGGTAAATGTTGGTTCTCGCGATGAACTACCAGCTCAAACTGGCTCCGCACATTACCTCGAGCACTTGTTGTTCAAGGGAACCAAAACTCGCAGTTCCTTAGACATCTCATCAGCCATCGATGCGGTTGGCGGCGAGATGAATGCTTTTACCTCAAAGGAATTCACCTGTTTTTACGCCCGGGTCTTAGACACGAGCATCCCAACAGCAATTGATGTGTTGGTTGACATGATCACTTCAGCGACTGTCGCCACCGCCGATGTCAATGGTGAGCGCCAAGTGGTCTTGGAAGAAATCGCCATGCGCGATGATGATCCTTCAGATTTAGTGCACGAGCATTTTGCTAAAGCGCTCTGGGGTGAATCTGCACTAGGTCGTTCGATACTGGGAACTGTTGAAAACATTTCCTCACTGTCGCGGCGGTCTATTTTTGGTTTCTACAACAAGTTCTACACGCCAGATCGGTTGGTAGTATCGGTTGCGGGAAACATCGAACATTCGCAAATAGTCAAACTTGTTCGCAAAGCATTCGCCAATGGCGATGCAGATCTATCGGGCGATAGCGCGCCATTCACACCGACCAAGCGCAAGCAATCAGTTAACCGAAATGGCGACACGGTTTTTGTGCCAAAAACTACCGAGCAATCAAACCTAGTTATTGGCGTGCCAGGACTTGACCGCTCTGATGATCGTCGCTACACCCTGAGCTTGTTAAATGCTGCTCTTGGCGGCGGAATGTCTAGTCGCTTATTTCAAGAAGTTCGAGAAAAGCGAGGCCTGGTCTACAGCGTCTACTCGTTTTCTCAGCAGTACCTTGATTCGGGGATGGTTGGCGTTTATGCCGGTTGTGGCCCGGCGCGGCTAGCTGCAGTTCAAGAAACCGTGGCGATGGTACTCGATGATGTTGTGGCCAATGGAATAACGACAGCAGAGTTGGAAAAGGCAAAAGGGCAGCTTGCTGGTGGTATGGTGTTGGGACTTGAGGACACAGGCTCGCGAATGAGCAGAATTGCTCGTGCAGAGTTAACCACTGGCGATGTGCCTTCTGTGTCGCAAGTGCTGGACCGAGTTCAAGCCGTTACGCTTGATGAAGTTAACGCTCTAGCGCACCAACTTTGGTCGCAGGAGCGGCTAACCACAATTGTTGGACCGGAGTAACTCATGAATACACCGATCAAAGTAGCCGTGTTAGGCGCTCGTGGCCGCATGGGAACCACCGTGTGTGAGGCGATTCAGGCAAGTCCCAATCATGAATTGGTTGCCAGCGTGGATTTGGGAGATGACCTCACATCAATTGTCACAGCAGGCGCGCAGGTTGCTGTTGATTTCACTGTGCCAGATTCGGTGATTAGCAATCTTGAATTTCTGATAAGAAACGGCGTCCATGCAGTCGTTGGCACCACTGGTTTTGACGCCACCCGAATCGAACAAGTTAACAGACTTGTTTCGGCCGGCTCTAGCAATGTATTGATTGCACCTAATTTCGGCATTGCCGCGGTACTAATGATGCAGTTTGCTAAATCAGCCGCACCTTACTTTGACAGTGTAGAGATTGTTGAATTACACCATCCACGCAAGGCAGATGCTCCAAGTGGTACTGCCCGCCGCACCGCTGAATTGATTGCACAGGCGCGAACTGAAGCGGGCTCTGACGCAATGCCAGATGCCACTACAGAAGCTTTGTCTGGTGCCCGCGGAGCAATTGTCGATGGGGTTCGGATCCATAGTATTCGTGCTGAAGGCCTGCTAGCTCATCAGGAAGTAATTTTCGGGGGCTCGGGCGAATCGTTGACACTTCGCCATGACTCTTACAGCCGCGAATCATTCATGCCAGGCGTATTGCTAGCAGTAAGTAGGATCTGTGAAACTCCTGGGCTAACTATTGGTCTAGAAAATTTGTTGGATCTCTAGTCGCTACTGATGGCCAAACGCGTTTCATTTATCTTGGCAGTGGTTCTTACGGTTTACCTCGGCTTCGCATTTTGGCGTGGTGTCGATTTGGTCAGAGCCGGAAATACACCCGTTATCATTTTGGGAATTTGCGTTATGGTGTTACCGATACTCGGCGGTTGGCTTGTCATCCGTGAAGTACAGTTCGGCTACAAAAGCACTGAGATGGGTAAGCAAATTGCGGTAAATCGCTTACCTAGTATGGAGATAAAGCCTAGAACTGTTGAAGCACAAAACTATCTGGATGCCGCTATCGAAGCGGCCAAGCGCAACCAGAATGATTGGCAGAATTGGTTTTGTGTCGCAGTTGGCTACGACTTAGTAGGTAATCGAAAGTTAGCTCGCGAATCTATGCAGTATGCAGTTGAGTTATTTGACCAGTTTTAACAGTTTCCCAGATCGTAGTTTCCTTTATCCTCATCAGTGCAATCAATTTATGTGAATTTTCTGAGTCCCGAAATATCTGGGTAAACTGTTGAGGTGAAACGCCGACTTGCCCTGCTAACCGCCTTTGCCATTCTTGGCGTTGCAATCTTGGGCGCACCTAAAGCCAACGCTGTTGTCAAGACTGGCGCAAAATGTACAAAACTTAATCAAAAGGTCACGACTTCGTCGCGAAGCATCTATCAATGTAAGCGCTCAGGCAAGGTTTTAGTTTGGAAATATGTCGGCAAAGCGCCAAAACCGAGTCCATATCTGTGGCGAGAAGAATTCAACTCCCCAGTTGGCACTTTTCCTGATGCCGAGCGCTGGACTGCGCTGATTGGAAATGGCTTCGATCAGCTAGGGCTTTGGGCATACGGCACGGGTGAACTTGAACAAAACTCTCCAGATGCTGCCGCCACAGATGGTCTAGGTAACTTGGTCATAACTGCATCAAAAACTGATGGCGTTTGGACAAGTGCGAGATATTGGACACAGGGAAACGTCAATTTCCAGTACGGCAAAATAGAGGCTCGGATAAAGATGCCAGCTGGCTCATTTAACTGGCCAGCCTTTTGGATGCTCGGTTCGAACTACGCCCCACCCAACTGGACTTTCGGCTCCAAGGGCTGGCCGATGTGCGGCGAGATTGACATTATTGAAGGCTTGCGCAGTAACTCTGAATACAGTTCAACAATTCATGGCAATGAAAAGGGGTCCGAGCGACCATGGAATTGGGGTGGCGGGTTAAGTGCACCAGCAAATATCTATGACTCCTCGAGTGTCTATCACACTTACGGCATGATTTGGAAGCCCAACAGCATCACATTCATCGTTGATGGCAATGAAATAGTTCGTAATTACAAGGTGGGCAATAACATAGTCCAAACTATTGGTGGCATAGAGTTCAATAGATTCAACTCCGCAGGCGTCTGGCCGTTTAACCAGCCGTTCTTTTTGATTATGAATAACGCCATACACAAGGATGCGCCGGATGTGGCTAATGGCACCACTTCGAAAATGTACATCGACTGGATTCGGTATTCGAAATACCAGGGCTACGGAAAAGTAAGTAAATAGCAGGGAATCTCCGGGGACACGCGAAGTTGTTCACCGAGAATTGCCTGAACAGGGCTGGCAAGTTATGCTAATTACGAAACAAAATGGTTGCGTAATTCGCGACAAAAGATGGGCGGTCAAAAATGCTTGGTAATTACCTAATTGGATTGCGCGAAGGGCTCGAGGCAGCCTTAGTTGTGAGCATCCTGATTACCTATTTGGTTCGCACTGATCGCCGTCAATTCATCCGTTTTGTCACTTACGGCGTTGCGGTAGCAGTGGTGTTCAGCATCATCGTTGGTACCGTTTTGCAGGTTACCGAAAGCACGCTCAGCGAAAACGTCGAACCGATTTTCGCCGGCACCATCTCATTCTTAGCTGTTGGCTTTGTTACCTGGATGATTTTCTGGATGAAGCGATCTGCACGGACTATTTCCGGAGACCTGCGTAACAAGCTAGATGCGGCCGCTGTTACTGGCAGCGGAATTGCTGTGGCCAGTATGGCATTCGCAGCAGTTGCTAGAGAAGGAACTGAAACAGCGATTTTCTTCTGGGCAGCAGCCCATGCAAATGGAAATGAACTAGCTTCGCTAGCAGGCCTGATCCTCGGACTGGGAACTGCAGTGGTGCTGGGCATCGCTTTCTATCGCTCGACAATCAAGTTAAACCTCACGAGCTTTTTCAAAGTTACTGGCGTGTTACTCACAATCGTTGCTGCTGGCGTTTTGTCATATGGAATTCACGAATTCCAGGAAATCGGTTGGCTAGCTGGCGAAGATAATGTTGTGCTAAATCTTGGCTCAGTTCTACCGGCTGGCTCGGTGCTGGCAACGATTATGGCTGGACTCTTCAACTTGACCGCGAAAACGAGCGCGCTCCAAGCCGTCGCTTGGTTTGCTTACGTTGTTGTTGTGCTCGCCTTATTCGTGGGCAAGTCAACCGAAAAAGATGCAGCTGACCAACCAAGTCAGAAGTCTGAGCCAGCAAACGTCTAGTTTGATTGCAACACAACCAACCGCAGAGCAGTTTGCTCTTGCTGCACCGATAGTCTTGTAGGGTGTCAACTGAAATTAGTTTCCGTAGCGATGTAACCGTTGAATTAGTGAAGCACTCGGCAAGCGATGCCGATGTCATTTGGGCGGCGCGGGTTTCAACTAAGGGGGACCAATCGCTTGAGGATGTCAAGAACACTGAAGCTTCATCGGGACTGATCAACTATTTGATGCGCGATCGTCACGGCAGCCCATTTGAACATTCAAATTTCACTTTTTTTGTGCAGGCACCAATTTTCATGTGGCGCGAACATTTCCGACATCGCATAGCAAGTTACAACGAAGAGTCTGGTCGATACAAAGTTCTTGAACCCGTGTTCTACACCCCTGGACCCGAGCGCCGCTTGGTGCAAATAGGAAAGGCCGGCGCTTACGAATTCGTTGAAGGCACTCAGGAGCAGTTCGAGATTGTCACCGAGCAAACAAAGACGGCCTGTGAAGTTGCCTACGCCGCCTACCAAAAAATGCTCGACGCAGGCGTAGCGCGTGAAGTCGCCAGAATTGTCCTGCCGGTAACTATTTACTCGTCGGCATATGTGACGATGAATGCTCGGGCACTAATGAATTTCTTGAGTCTGCGTCGCAAGGCAGAAGGATCTCACTTCCCTTCATTTCCGCAGCGCGAAATTGAAATGGTGGCGGAAAAATATGAAGAAGAATTTGCTCGAATCATGCCAATCACTCATGCAGCTTTTGTGGCTAATGGGCGAGTGGCCCCATAGCGAGAGGTATACATATGCAGGCGCGTGATGCTTTTGGCTCGGTGCTAACCGCAATGGTCACCCCATTTACTCCTGATGGTAGCTCGATAGATTTTGCCGCTGCCGCGCAGTTAGCGAACGATCTTGTTGACCTGGGAAATGATGGCCTGGTCATCAACGGCACTACTGGAGAGTCAGCCACCACTGCTGATGAAGAAAAAGTCGAACTCATCAAGACAGTCGTGGCAGCTGTTGGTCATCGAGCAAAGGTAATTGCGGGTGCGGGTAACAATGACACTTTGCATTCTGTGCAATTAGCAAAGCAGGCGGCAGATGCCGGAGCTCATGGCTTGCTAGTAGTTACGCCCTATTACAACAAGCCGCCACAAGCAGGTGTCCTTGCCCACTTCCATGCAGTTGCCGACGCCACTGATTTGCCCGTGATGGTTTATGACATTCCAGGTCGCGCAGGAATTGCCATTGCTACGGAAACTTTATTAAAACTTGCAGAACATCCAAGAATTTTGGCCAATAAGGATGCCAAGGCAGATCCTTTCGCAGCTTCTCAGGTAATGGCACGATGCAACCTGGCTTACTACTCCGGCGATGATGGCTTGTCTTTGCCACTGTTAGCACTTGGCGCTGTGGGCATGGTCAGTGTTACTGGTCATTTGGTTGCAGATCGTCACCGAAAGGTGGTTGAAGCAATCGATGCGAACGACTTGGCAACCGCTCGTGCGATTACCGAGACTTTAGTGCCAATCACTGAAGGCGTGATGACCCGAATGCAGGGAGCAATTGCAACTAAAGCAGCTCTCGAGATGCTCGGTCGCGCAGGCGGCGGCGCTCTGCGTTTGCCACTTGTTCCAGCAACAGAAGTCGAGCGTCAACAACTTCGAGAAGATCTTTTTGCTGGCGGTATTTACCTGTGACGCACTCTCATCCTGAGTTGCCAGCTCCACCAACGTTAGCGGATGACGCCGTTCGGATTGTGGCACTCGGTGGCATCGGCGAAATTGGTCGAAACATGACCGTTCTTGAGCATCTTGGCAGGTTACTAATCGTTGATTGCGGTGTTTTATTTCCTGAAGAATCCCAACCAGGCATTGACTTAATCCTTCCGGACTTCGATTACATAAAAGACCGGATGCACGACATTGATGCCGTAATTCTGACTCACGGCCACGAAGATCACATTGGCGCTGTGCCATACCTACTACGCGCGCGCCAAGACATTCCATTGATTGGTTCACAGTTGACACTTGCCTTTATTGAGGCGAAATTAAAAGAGCATCGAATCAATCCAGTTTCGCTGGCCGTTAAAGAGGGTCAGACTGAAAAGATAGGCCCATTCGATCTTGAGTTCATTGCCGTGAACCACTCGATTCCTGACGCGTTGGCCGTTAGTGTGACAACTTCAGCTGGTCGGATTTTGATGACCGGAGATTTCAAGTTAGATCAATTGCCCCTCGATGGCAGAGTCACTGACCTAAATACTTTTGCCCGTCTTGGCGATGAAGGAGTTGACCTGTTCATGGTTGATTCCACCAATGCGGAAGTTCCAGGCTTTGTTACAACCGAGCGTGACATCATTCCAGTCTTGGACAAGGTCATTGGCAATGCCCGAGGTCGAGTTATCGTCGCTTCTTTTGCTTCTCATGTTCATCGAGTGCAGCAAATCATTGATGTGGCGACATCCCATGGCCGCAAAGTCGCATTTGTTGGCCGCTCAATGGTGCGCAATATGAACGTTGCCCGCGACTTAGGTTATCTGCACATTGCTGGCAACACAGTTATTGCAAGTAGCGAGATTCCAAAACATCCTGATGATGAGACAGTCCTCATCTGTACTGGCTCGCAAGGTGAGCCAATGGCGGTGCTGTCTAGGATTGCTAATCGAGACCACGAGATTTCAATCGGCGAAAACGACACAGTCATTTTGGCTTCCTCACTTATCCCGGGTAATGAAAATTCGGTGAACCGGATTATTAATGAATTAACTCGCCAAGGTGCTCGAGTAGTGCATAAAGGCAATGCGCTAGTTCACGTCTCCGGCCATGCCGCAGCGGGCGAGCTACTTTACTGCTACAACATTGTGAAACCAAGAAATGTGATGCCCATGCACGGCGAATGGCGCCACTTGAGAGCAAATGCTGCACTTGCTGTCAAGACTGGGGTGCCAGCGGATCGGGTAATTCTGGCCGAAGACGGAGTAGTTGTTGATCTTAAAGATGGTCAAGCCAACATTGTTGGTGCGGTTCCGTGTGGCTATGTGTATGTTGATGGCTCGAGTGTTGGTGACGTGACCGAGTCACTCTTAAAAGATCGCCGGGTTTTAGGTGAAGAAGGTTTCATTTCCGTCGTTACAGCTGTCGACCTGGTTAATAGCAAAGTCATCGCTGGTCCGCAGGTTCATGCCCGCGGGTTTGGCGAAGATGAAGGCGTCTTTGATGAAATCTTGCCTAAAGTGCGCGAAGTTCTTGAGGCAGCACTGGTAGATGGCGTGACCGATACCCATCAATTGGCCCAACTGGTACGCCGAGTCGTGGGCAAGTGGGTAGGCGAAAAACATCGTCGCCGACCCATGATCGTGCCCGTTGTAATCGAAGGGTAACTACCTGTCTTTGGTGGCGACACGCCCGACACGCCAGAAACTGCTGTTACCCCTGTTACTAGTGGGATTTCCAATATATTTGAGCCTATGGCTTCCCCGTCTGGTACTAAATCGCGACCATCAACCGCTAAAAATGCTCGTTCGACAAATAAACGACCAACAAAAACAATTCATAATTCGACAGTTGCAAGGTTGACCACGGGACTAGCCAGATTAATTACCGCCATCTGGCTAGGGATTGCCCACATTGTTGGTGCGGTCGCGCGCAGTGTTGGTCAGAGCGCTCGGGAAATTAATCCAGATCACCGCAAAGACGGACTCGGACTTGGTTTTCTTGGGTCAGCAGTCGTGGTTGGCGCTGTGGTCTGGTTTCATACCACTGGTTTACTGGCTGGAGTTGTTACCTCTGTCGTAGTCGGCGGGATTGGGGTTTTTAGTTATGTAGCACCCATTGGCCTAGTTGCCATCGCCATCCAGATTCTTCGCCATCCTGATGCGCCATCACAGCGCAAAGGTCGACTAACTATTGGCTGGACGCTATTTGCCCTTGCTGCCATGGGACTCACTCATTTGCAGCGCGGCAATCCAGCGCCTGTGTCAGGAGCTGAGGCAATGCGCAACGCTGCCGGTTGGACCGGCTGGTTGTTCACCGCGCCATTTGTCAGCGCAGTCGGAACCATCGTCACCGCAATCCTGTTAGTTATATTGCTGTTTTTCTCGGTACTGATCATCACCGCTACGCCGGTAAATACGATAGCCCAGAAAGTAAAATCCTTAACGGGCAAAGTAGCTGAATTCACAGCCCCGAATGAAGCGGTTCATCCAAACATCGAAGACATCGCGGCAGCGCAGGCAGACGGGGAAGTGGCCGGCGCGGCAAAACCTACCTTCTTGCAACGCCTGCGCGCGCGTAAGGCTACAAAGCCAATGGATCCTGCACTGGCAATAGGCGGGCTCGCAGGTGATGTGCCATTTGAAAGGCCAATTGTCGAGATCGAGCAGACCGAATTACCGACCGAAGTTGTCGAGGTAGACATTTCACAACAGGAAACGGTCGTGATTGAGGCCCCTAATTCTGCTGTGAGCACAGAACCAGCGGCCGCTGTAGTGATTGAAGCTCCGCCTGCGCCAAAGCCAGCGCCACTGCGCAAATCAACATACTTATTGCCAGATAATGCGATGTTGCCGCCAGGCGCGGTTCACAAAGAGCGCACGAAAGCCAACGATGCGGTGATTGAGGCGCTCACCCAGGTAATGGAACAGTTTGATATTGATGCGAAGGTATCCGGCTTTCATCGTGGCCCGACAGTCACTCGGTATGAATTGGAGCTCGGTCCAAAAGTTAAAGTTGAGCGTGTAACAGCTTTGAGTAAAAACATTTCTTATGCCGTCGCTAGTGCAGATGTGCGAATTCTTTCGCCAATTCCGGGTAAAAGTGCGATTGGAATTGAGATTCCCAACACCGATCGGGAAATCGTAAGCCTCGGTGATGTTCTGCGCAGTAAAGAAGCTCATGCAGACGAACACCCAATGCTGGTCGGCCTCGGTAAAGATGTTGAGGGTCGCTACATAGTGGCTAACTTGGCAAAGATGCCACATCTGTTAGTTGCTGGCGCCACTGGCGCAGGTAAGTCTGGCTGCATGAACACGCTGATAACCTCAGTGCTAATGCGGGCAACGCCTGATGAAGTGCGCATGATTTTGATTGATCCTAAGCGTGTCGAACTAACTGCATACGAGGGCGTTCCGCACCTGATTACCCCCATCATCACTAATGCCAAGAAAGCTGCGGACGCTTTGCAGTGGGTAGTAAAAGAAATGGAAGCTCGATACGACGATTTGGCAGCCTATGGCTTTAAACATGTTGATGATTTCAACAAGGCAGTTAAGACTGGCAAAATTACACCACCACCCGGCAGTGAACGGGTACTTCGGCCGTACCCTTACTTGTTGGTAATCGTCGATGAGTTAGCAGATTTAATGATGGTTGCCCCGCGTGATGTTGAAGACTCAGTTGTACGAATTACCCAACTCGCGCGTGCAGCTGGAATCCACCTGGTGCTGGCAACCCAGCGGCCGAGTGTTGATGTTGTTACTGGCTTAATCAAAGCGAATGTGCCAAGTCGTTTGGCATTTGCTACCTCAAGCCTTGCGGATAGTCGAGTTATTTTGGATCAGCCAGGTGCTGAGAAGTTGGTTGGTCAGGGTGACGGATTGTTCTTACCAATGGGTAGCAGTAAACCGATCCGGGTGCAGGGCTCTTGGGTGAATGAACAAGAGATCCGCTCAGTTGTTGCGCACTGCAAGGGTCAACTGGACCCGCAGTACCGAGACGATGTAACAGCTCCAGTTGCAACTCGCAAAGAAGTAGATGCTGACATCGGCGATGATTTAGATGAACTACTGCAAGCCGTTGAGTTGGTGGTTTCCACTCAATTCGGTTCCACCTCCATGCTGCAGCGCAAATTACGCATCGGCTTTGCCAAGGCTGGCCGGTTGATGGACTTAATGGAGTCCCGTGGCATTGTGGGTCCATCAGAAGGTTCCAAAGCTCGTGAAGTGCTAATTACGGCCGAGGATTTGCCGGGAACTATTGCACTACTTCGCGGTGAATAGACTGTAAGCGTGACTGCCAGTTGTTTTCAGCCCAGCGAGCGCCGATGATGCAACCCGCAAAGCCCGATTATGCTGGCGACACTGAGCACGACGTTCCAAATTTGAATTTGCCTAATCTTTTAACTTTTCTTCGTCTGCTCCTGGTGCCAGTATTCGCCTTCCTGCTACCTCAATCACAGGAGTCAGAATCAGTGCGCTGGTGGGCAACTGCTGTTTTTGGCGTTGCATCGTTAACCGACCTTATAGACGGCTATGTGGCTCGCAAATATCGATTGATAACCAACTTAGGCAAAATCGCTGATCCGATTGCAGATAAGTTGCTGATTGGTACCGCGTTGATAGCGCTCTCACTTGAACAGACGGTTTCCTGGTGGTTTACCGCTGTAATTTTAAGTCGAGAGATTGCCATCACCCTGCTGCGATTTAAGGTGATAAATCGAGGGGTGATACCGGCCAGTCGCGGTGGAAAAGCAAAAACAATTAGTCAGATAGTTGCCATTTTGGCCTATTTAGTTCCACTCTCTGGCAACATTGACTTCGTAGCACTTGTGGCAATGTGGACAGCCGCAATTTTGACCATAGGCACTGGAATCGACTACTTAGTTCGGGCTTACCGCCTACCAGTTCAACAATCATCAGATGAGGCACTTAAATGAGCGAAACATTTGATTTGGCGCTAAAGATTGTTAAAAAACTGGAAGGACGCACAGTAGCTACCGCGGAGTCAGTAACCGCAGGTTTGGTTGGCGCAGCATTAACTGCAGTGCCGGGAGCGTCAGGCGTCTATCGCGGTGGATTGATCCCTTACGCCACTGACTTGAAAGCGAATTTGCTGGACATTCCGCCCTTCACAATGTCGCACGGTCCAGTCAGTGGTGAGGTAGTTGCCGCCATGGCAGTAAACGCTGCTAATTTACTTGATGCCGATTTTGGTATCGCGACCACTGGCGTAGCTGGTCCAGACTCCCAGGACAATCATGAGGTGGGAACTGTCTATGTCGCGGTCTTTCGGCGAGGCCGGGCAGGCATGGATGTTCTTAGTAAGGTAGCTAAACTGCAGTTAACGTCAGCCCATGCTGATCCAGTAGCAGCGCGCGAAGATATTCGAAGTCAGGCAGTTGTGGCCGCACTAGAACTACTTGATGCCGCGGTGCCAACTGCTGAATAGTCCGTAAATTCTCAGTAATCTTTGACAATTCTTGTTTAGGTAACCGCATATTTAACACTTTCTTAATCTGGAGCGGAATACAGAGTCAGTCCTGTGTGTTATGAATAGTGTTATGAAAACAGAAACCGCCTCTAAAGTACCGACTAGCCCGATAATTCTGACTAGCAAAATTCCTGCACCTCAAATCCTGCGCACCGGGAAAACGCCAACACCAACCCGAACCACCGAAGTAAAGCCGATTTTGCTTCGCCGAGTTATCGGAGAGCAGTTGCGCAAGCACCGTAGTGATCAGCATCGAACACTGCGCGAAGTGTCACGAGTTGCTCAAGTTTCACTTGGCTACCTCAGTGAAGTTGAGCGAGGACAAAAGGAAGCATCCAGTGAACTACTTGGCGCCATCTGTCGCTCGCTGGACATTCCGCTAAGTGTTCTCTTGGCTGATGTAGCGGTTGAAGTGGCTCGGTGTGAGTCTGGCTTTGATTTCACAACGGCTTCACTAAGTTAAGTTTCACTGATTTCAGAGTGACCTAGTTCCAAATGCGCTTAACCGATTTCTGGCAACGAATGGAGGAAGCGCTGGGCACAGCGTATGCCAGATCTTGGGCTGCAGACTTTCGAGTCGCTGCGTTAGATTATCGAACAGTAGAGCAGGCCTTAGCCGATGGGGAAGACACCCAAGCGGTTTGGCGTGCAGTGCACAAGACACTCGAGCTTGAGGCGAAATATCGCTGAAATCTGCGAAATTGCCAGGTTTAGCCCAGTTGTCACTGGGTAAGTTAAAAAAATCAAGGGGAGTACCCTCAATGCTGCATGCTCGTCAGCACGCCACCGATGTTAAGTGGCCGGGCATCGGGTCGGTTAATCCGATAGTGGGAGACCTTGTGTCTTATGTGTCTTGGACACATATCCACAAGGAGGATCCGTGGACGTCTCATTAGTTGGCTGGTTGGCACTTACCGGAGCAATTTTGGTAATGCTGGCTATCGACCTGTTTTTCCATCGCGAACCAAAACCAATTGCGTTTAAAGAAGCTGCTGCTTGGTCCGTGCTATGGGTCGTGATAGCCCTTGTTGCTGGTGGAGTGATTGGCGCCATTTACGGTTCTGAATTTTGGTGGCAGTACTTAAGCGGTTATTTGATCGAAAAGTCACTGGCTGTCGACAATGTCTTCATCTGGGCACTAATTTTCTCATACTTTGCGGTTCCGAGTCGGCTACAACATCGAGTGCTGTTCTATGGAGTTCTGGGAGCTCTAGTATTTCGTGGAGTATTGATTGCCGCTGGATCAGTTTTGCTTGCCAGCATCTGGTGGATGATATACGCGTTCGCAATCTTCTTGATTTTTACGGGTATCAAAATGTTGCAGCACCGCAATGAAGAGCTTGATATTGAAAATTCTCGAGCACTTAAGTTCGTCAATCGATTCATTCCAATTAGCACCACCTATGAAGGGGAAAAATTCTTCGTTCGTCAGAATCGCAAGCTAACTGCAACGCCACTTTTCGCGGTATTGCTTTTAGTTGAGATCATGGATGTGGTCTTCGCGGTTGATTCAATTCCGGCGATTTTTGCCGTAACTGAAGAGCCATTTATCGTCTTTGCAAGCAACGCCTTTGCGATCCTAGGTTTACGCGCGATGTACTTCTTGCTAAGTGGCTTGATGGACCGTTTCGTTTATCTAAAAATGGGCCTGGCTGTGATCATGCTCTGGGTCGGCGCGAAGATGATTTTGTCGCATTCGGTAGTGAAGATACCTACCTATGTGAGCCTTGGCGTAATTATTGCGGTGCTGACCGTTACGATTGTGGCAAGTCTTAGGGCAACTAAGAAGGTTGATGTGCCTAATGGATAAGCAGCAATTGCACAGGTCTTGGAAGCACCTTCCGCATCCAATTCGCTGGGTTATCGTGGCCACGATAGGTGGCACACTCTTGGTTGCCGGCTTGGTTTTCCTGGTCTTACCCGGACCAGGACTGCCACTCATCATCGCCGGATTAGCTGTTCTAGCAACTGAGTTTGCTTGGGCGCAGATCATGTTGCATCGAGTTAAAGAAAAGAGTCGGGCGGTGGCCGAAAAGGCCAAGAACAGCCTCAAGAGTCGCAAGTCTTCAAGTTAGCCTCAGTGGCAGATAAACTCGCAGGCGTGGCGCCATCCAATCCAGACAGATCCGCATACTTTCCGGCGATTGAAAAGAAGTATGGCCTACCGATGAGCCATTGGTTTGACCAGATGGAAAAAGTAGCCGGCCAGAAGTATCCAGAACAGATTGCTTTCTTGCGCGAAAACTTCGGCTTTACCCAGGTGCATGCCAATGCACTTGTGCTTTACACCCGCGGCTCTAAGACCTCTAAACGATACAACTCAGTCGAGCAGTACTTGGCGCAATTTGATGAAATAAAACAAGCCACGGTTCAATCCATTTTCGCCGCCATCAAGAGCAAGTACCCCAAGCTCGAGGAAGTCATTGCCTGGAATCAGCCGATGTTGAAATCCGGTACGCAGTATGTCTTTGGGGTCACGGTGCTTAAGAATCACATCCTGCTGGCCCCATGGAGCAAAGAGGCACTAGATGCTTTCGCCGAGCGCCTGGCGGGCTACGAAGTCAATAAAAAGACTTTTAAGGTCCCAGTTGACTGGAAAGTGGATAAGAAATTGCTGCGAGATTTAGTGGCTGCCAGACTTCGGGAAATAGATGTTTGAGAACCAAACTCACAGCCAACTGCGATAAGGTGATGTTGTCGTAAGGAGTTTCCGTGTTCTTATCTTCCAGATTCTACAAGGTTTTTAGCTGTTTCCTTATTGCACTTTTAGCGCTTGCGCCTCAGGTGGTGCAGGCAAAATCACCCAAAACAATTAAGGGTAAAGCGACTTACTTTTGGGAAGTTGATCGCAAAATAGATTCTGCCATCCTGGCCGATACTGCGTATTTCAAGTTCTACATGATATCTACGACCTTGACTTATGACGTCACTGAAATAGCTACTGGTGATCAAGTGGCTATTGAACTTGGCAGTAAAAAAGTTTCCACTGGGGCTTCATTATCGAAAAATGGAGGAATGCTTATCTCACTCGAAATTAATGGTGAAAAAATTCCCCCAGGAGAATTGATGGGCGCTTCCGACTTGATGTACACCAAGGTGGCAGGTGACACTTCGGTCAAGGTAACCATCGTTCAGCAACCTAAAGAGTTCTCTTCTACGTCTGCCAAGCAGGGGAAGTTTGGCGAAGTGCGAATCGTGCCAACCGTAACGATAACTCACATGGTGGAAGATCTGGAAAATCCAGGTGAATATATTCCGCAGTCTGATGCCACGATAGAAGTCGATAGTCAAACAGCAGGTGTGTCTGGGTTAGAAACCATTTTCACTGTCGCACATTATGGAACCTCGGTGACCTTGCCGGCCAATGCCACCGGCGCATTCGGTGATGTTGAATGGCAGCCTTCTGGAACATTAGCGAAAAATACAAAAATAACCGCGACCAACCTCAAAATAAAGAGGATAGCTCCAGGACAAAGCGTAGCGAAGAACGTTCCAGTGACTTGGTGCGATTCCAAGAATAATTTTTGTCGATCCAAGCCCGCTGATCTAACGAAGGGCTATTTTTCATTGGGTGCTACCAATGCAAGCGGCTCGATTTGGCTTGAGGCAAAAGGGAATACATTGAAGTTGAAATTTGCGACAAAAAAGGTTTCTTTATCGCAAGGTGTTTCGGTCAGATCGGGTTTGACTCAGGGGACTGTTTTGAGCATGGACACAATAACCGTTACAAAGTAGTAGATTTCTGCGCTAGTTCGGCGTGTCGCTTTCTATTCGAACAAATGTTCGATAAGGTTTTGCCTAACCACAAGGGTTTTCACCGGTTCACAGCCTCCGAATTCCCACATGACAGGCAACACTCGGGTTCCTGTCGGTGGCCACCGATAACTTTCAATCACCCAAGTAAGTCCGACACGAAACCGCAAGGAGACCCCAATGGCAACAGCCAAGTCAAATGCTCGCGAGACTACTCGTATGGCATCTACTGCAAACAATCGCGAGCAGGCACTTGATACTGCCTTAGCTCAGATTGAACGCCAGTTCGGCAAAGGTTCGATTATGCGCCTTGGCCAGGAAGAGCGAGTGCCTGTCGAAATCATTTCCACCGGATCTGTGGCTCTGGATGTGGCACTGGGTATTGGCGGTCTGCCACGTGGCCGAGTTGTCGAAATCTATGGCCCCGAATCGTCCGGTAAAACCACTTTGGCGCTTCATGCAATTGCTAGTGCTCAGAAAAACGGTGGGATCGCAGCATTTGTTGATGCTGAGCACGCATTTGATCCAGAGTACGCAGCAAAACTTGGTGTTGACATTGACAGCCTTCTGGTCAGTCAGCCAGACACTGGTGAGCAAGCACTTGAGATTGCTGACATGCTAATTCGCTCTGGCGCCCTCGACATCATTGTCATTGATTCAGTAGCTGCATTGGTGCCACGAGCTGAAATTGAGGGCGACATGGGCGATAGCCACGTTGGCTTGCAGGCGCGACTGATGTCGCAGGCGCTGCGCAAGATTACCGGCGCTCTTAGCACCAACAACACAACTGCTATTTTCATCAACCAGCTTCGCGAGAAGATTGGTGTGATGTTCGGCAGCCCAGAAACGACAACTGGCGGTAAAGCGCTAAAGTTCTACGCATCAGTTCGCCTAGACATACGCCGTATTGAAACTTTGAAGGATGGAACCGAGCCAGTTGGTAACCGTACCCGTGTGAAAGTAGTTAAAAACAAGGTTGCACCTCCGTTCAAGCAGGCCGAATTCGACATCCTTTACGGCGAAGGCATTTCTCGCGAAGGTGGCATCATTGACATGGCCGTTGAGCACGGGATTGTGCGCAAAGCCGGCGCTTGGTACACCTACGATGGCGACCAGCTTGGCCAGGGTAAAGAGAATGCCAGACAGTACCTTAAGGACAACCCAGGATTAACCGACGATCTTGAGCGTCAGATTAAAGAAAAACTCGGTGTTGGAACTTCAAAGGCGGAACTGACCGTAGTTTCAGAGCCAGAAGAAGATACCGAAGAATAGAAAAGGTGTAATGTCGGCGAGCAGTAATCCTAACTAGCTACTCGCCGACATTATTTTTTTGATAACCGTGCAACTCGTTGAACCAGAATCAGCCAAGGACTTGGCGCCGGCCAATCCGGTTTCGGTGGCAAATAACATCGCGCTGCGCCAACTTTCGATGAGCCCTAAAACTCGCTGGCAACTTGAGCAAGTCTTGACCAAACGGGGGAGTGCTCCCGAGACCACCAAAGTTGTTATTGATCGGTTGGTTGAACTGGGTTACGTAGACGATTTGGCTTATGCCAGAATGTTCATTCGCAGTAAAACAGCAAGCAAGCATTTAGCAAAACGCGCTTTGAGTTACGAACTCACTAAATGCGGCATAGCAAAAGACCTAATCGAACAGGCTCTTGCCGAAGTAACCGAAGACGATGAATGGACAACAGCGCGAAATCTGGTCGCCAAGAAACTGCGCTCCATGTCTGGTTTGTCGACCGAGGTAATCACGCGACGGTTACTTGGGGCACTTGCTCGAAAGGGCTACAGTTCGCAGATAAGTACGGTCGTTGTCCGAGAAGCACTGGCAGAACAAGCTCAATAGTTACGCCTAAACTAGATGTCATGACTAGCACTGGCACTTATGAAGTCCGCACTTTGGGCTGCCAGATGAATGTTCACGATTCCGAGCGAATCGCAGGCCTTCTTGAGGCAAACGGTTACCAGCCAGCGGCGCCGGCCGAAGTAGCCGATGTCATTGTTTTTAACACTTGCGCGGTCCGTGAGAACGCCGACAACAAACTTTATGGCCTACTCAGTCAGTTAGTGCCGGTTAAAAAGAAGAACCCACGACTACAAATCGCCGTCGGTGGCTGCCTAGCCCAAAAAGACCGAGGCGAGATTATTGCGAATGCTCCAAATGTTGATGTGGTTTTCGGCACTCACAACATTGACGCTCTGCCAGTTCTATTGGAACGCGCTCGAATTGAAGAAGAAGCACAGGTAGAGATTTTGGAATCACTTGATGTGTTCCCATCAACTTTGCCGGCTCGTCGCGATAGTGCGGCTAGTGCTTGGGTGAGTGTAAGTGTCGGTTGCAACAACACCTGCACCTTTTGCATTGTCCCGGCTTTACGAGGTCGTGAAAAAGATCGTCGCCCAGCTGACATCTTGAACGAAATCAAGGTACTTGTGGATCAAGGTGTTTTGGAAATAACACTTCTGGGTCAAAATGTAAACGCATATGGCGTTGAGTTTGGTGACCGATACGCATTTGCTGATTTGCTACGCGCTTGCGGACAAATCTCGGGCCTTGAGCGAGTGCGATTTACAAGTCCACATCCACGAGATTTCACTGACCACGTGATTGCGGCGATGGCTGAAACCGAAAATGTAATGCCACAACTGCACATGCCACTGCAGTCGGGTTCGGATCGAATCTTGCAAGCAATGCGTCGCTCATATCGGCGTGAAAAGTATCTAGGCATCATCGAGCGAGTACGCGCTGCCATGCCAGATGCTGCCATCACTACCGACATCATCGTTGGCTTCCCAGGCGAGACCGAAGAAGACTTTTTGCAAACCATGGATCTTGTCCAGCAAGCCCGATTCATGAATGCGTTTACCTTCCAGTACAGCAAACGTCCGGGCACGCCAGCTGCCGTAATGCCAGATCAGGTTCCTGCCGAAGTTGTGCAAGAACGGTATGAACGCCTGGTCGCGCTCGGTAATGACATCTCGTGGGATGAAAACAAGACTTTTGTCGGACAGACAGTCGAAGTGCTAGTAGCAACCGGAGAAGGCCGCAAAGATGAAGCAACAGGCCGAGTATCTGGCCGGGCTCGCGACTATCGATTAGTGCATGTCACTAAGACTGATGCGACTGGCCAAGTTCATAACATTCGACCTGGTGACATCGTGACGGCGCGGGTCACCCACGCGGCGCCGCACCATTTGATTGCTGACGACCTTCTGAGCGTTCGTCCAACTACGGCTGGCGACATGTTCGAAGCCGGTTCTCGACCTGTTACAGAAGGCGAAAAGCCAGCACGAACTTCAGGGCTGATTACTCTAGGTCCAGTTTCCTAACTGGCCGGACATTTCAAAATGCTCCCCGTCATCGTCATTGTGGGCCCAACGGCAGTTGGTAAATCAGACTTGTCACTAGATCTGGCACAAGAACTTGATGCCGAAATCATCAATGCCGACAGTATGCAGTTGTATCGGGGCATGGACATTGGGACGGCGAAAGTTCCAGTCGCTGAGCGTCGGGGGATTGTTCACCACATGCTCGACGTTCTGGATGTAACCCAAACTGCAAATGTCGCTGACTATCAACGCCAGGCTCGAGCGTTAGTCGAGCAAATACAGGCTCGTAGCAAGCGCGTAGTTGTGGTTGGGGGATCGGGACTCTTCATTCAGGGCCTACTTGAAGATTTACAGTTCCCAAGTAGTGACCCTGAAGTGCGCGAACGGCTAAGCGCCGAAGCTGAGCGACTTGGCGCTGAAGTGATGTATCAAAGATTGGTCGACATTGATCCGCAAGCTGCGCAAAACATTTTGCCAACTAACGTGAGACGAATTGTTCGCGCGCTAGAAGTAATTGAGTTAACGGGTCAGGCACCGACGACAACCTTGCAGCAACTTCCAGAAGTAATTCCTAGTATCCGGATTGGGTTGCGTCGCGATCGCGCTGATCTTGATCAGCGGATTGCCGACCGAGTGGAATTGATGTGGAACCAAGGCTTAGTTGCCGAAGTACAGTCGTTAGAGAAAGTCGGATTACGTGAGGGTCTGACCGCATCCAAAGCGCTTGGATATGCCCAGGTTCTCGATTTCTTGAATGGCGAAATAACCGAGGCCGAAGCCAAGGAGCGCACAATTAGTTCCACGCGCCGGTATGTTCGCAGACAAGAGTCTTGGTTTAATCGAGACTCGCGAATTCAATGGCTAGAAGCGGATTCTGAATCGCTGCTTAGCCAAGTCAAGGCTTTAGTACAGCCTGAGCCTGCGGCTCAATAAAGCGTTTAGACTTAACTTAATGACAACTCAGCGAATACCTTTTCTGAAGGCACATGGAACCGGCAATGACTTTGTCGTGATCTCTGGGTTGACCACCGACTTCAATCCAACTGCAGAACAAGTCGCTGCAATATGTGACCGACATCTAGGAATCGGTGCTGACGGGTTGCTGCGCGTGGCTAGAGCCAGTGAATTCGGAGCCCACGACGCGCAGTGCTTTATGGACTATCGCAATGCAGACGGTTCAGTTGCCGAAACTTGTGGCAACGGATTACGAGTCTTTGCTCGCTACCTAGTCGAGAACCAACTCGAATCACCAGGTTCATTCAAAATCGGAACCCGTGCCGGAACAGTTACGGCACACATAGATCCAAATGATGTGACTTTTGAAAACATCGCGATCGAAATGGGCTTACCAGGTGGCTCACTGGTCAATGAAGTCCCGAAAGTGACCACAGAAATATCTAGTTGGCCTGCTACTGCAGTATTCATGCCAAACCCTCACTGTGTTGCAATTGTTGAAGACGTACATGCCGTCGGTGCACTACACGAGCCACCACATCTAGCACCTCGTGAGATTTTCCCGAGTGGTGCCAATGTTGAGTTCATCGCACCGATAACCGAAACTCGCATTGCGATGCGCACTTTTGAGCGCGGTGTTGGCGAGACCTTGTCCTGTGGGTCAGGTGCCTGCGCGGCCGCACACGTTTGGGCAACCAAGAACAACCTGCCTGCAAATTGGTCGGTCCAAGTTGATGTTCTAGGTGGCACAGTTCACGTTGATTGTCATACTGACGGTTCGTTGATTTTGCGTGGGCCAGCCGAATTTGTAGCCGATGGCTACCTCATCGGAGATCAATGGCAGATTTCCTAACAAGTCAATCGCCAGAGCCAAATGACGGTGAACTGGATCTTGAGGCCAGAGCGGCGTTGCGTCGTGTTGCGGGCCTTGGCACTGAGCTCAAAGACGTCACCGAAGTTGAATACCGCGAAATACGTCTTGAACGAGTCGTGTTAATCGGAGTTTGGTCTGAGGGAAGTTACGAACAATCAACACGTTCGATGGCTGAGTTAGCGGCCCTGGCCGAAACAGCAGGTTCACAAGTTTTGGATGCGCTGATTCAACGTCGGGATCGGCCAGACCCTGCAACGTATATTGGCTCAGGAAAGCTTCAAGAGCTTCGACAAATAGTGATGGATAGCGAAGCTGACACTGTTATTTGTAATGGTGAACTATCACCAAGTCAGTTGAGCAAGATGGAATCTGTGGTCAAAGTAAAAGTTGTAGATCGCACTTGGCTAATTCTCGACATCTTTGCTCAACATGCGCGAAGTCGTGAAGGTAAAGCGCAAGTAAGCCTTGCCCAAATGCAATACATGCTGCCTCGTTTGCGCGGTTGGGGCGAATCATTAAGCCGGCAGTCGGGTGGTCGAGTTGGCTCGCAAGGTGGCGGAATCGGAACTCGCGGTCCTGGTGAAACCAAACTCGAAACAGACCGTCGGCGCATCGGCAAATCAATGGCAAAGTTGCGTCGCGAAATTGCACAAATGCATACCGCTCGCATTACCCAGCGAGCCGCGCGCCACCGCAGTGCAGTGCCCAATGTAGCGATTACCGGATACACCAATGCCGGCAAAAGCAGTTTGTTAAATCGGATGACTGGGGCTGGAGTACTGGTTGAGAATGCGCTGTTTGCCACCCTTGATCCAATTGTGCGCCAAGCGCGAACGCCATCTGGTCGGGAATACACTCTGACCGACACCGTTGGGTTCGTCCGGGAACTCCCGCATCAACTTGTAGAAGCATTTCGGTCAACCCTGGAAGAGGTGGCAGATGCAGATTTGATATTGCATGTTGTCGATGGCTCCGACCCAGACCCTGAAGGACAGCTAAGTGCCGTTCGCTCGGTATTGGCCGAGATTGAAGCCACAAACATTCCAGAGCTAGTGGTAATAAATAAATCGGACGCGGCCGATCCATTTGTCTTAGACCGCCTTCTGCTTCGCGAACCAAACAGCATCGCAGTATCAGCCTTAACGGGATTCGGTATCTCTGAACTACTCGCACTGATTGAGGTCCAACTACCTGACCCTCAAGTAAACATCAAGGTATGCATTCCTTATCAACGAGGCGACCTACTCGCACGGGTCTATAGAGAAGGTTCCGTGCTATCGCGCACCGACACCGAAGTTGGGTCAGTCATTATTGGTAAAGTACCTTCAGCGATGGCCGATGAACTCCAATCGCTTCCAAACTAAGGGCGATGGCATTGAGTGAACTAACGGTCGAGCAGGCTTTGGCGGCCGTAGTTGAGAGTTTTGGCGGACTGCGCCGCGAAGGACAACATCAAATGGCAACCGCCATCGCTAAGGCTATGGAGTCTGGGGAACATCTGTTGGTCCAGGCTGGTACCGGTACGGGCAAGTCTCTGGGCTACTTAGTTCCGGCCATTATTCGCGCTGCTAACGGGTCCAAGGGCAGTAGTGCTAGTCGGACAATTGTTGCCACCGCAACGATCGCTTTGCAACGCCAATTGGTAACTAGCGACCTACCTAAAGCAATGGTGGCCCTTGCGCCAGTTCTGCCTCATGAAGTCAATTACGCAGTTTTAAAGGGACGCAACAATTACGTGTGCCTAGATAAGTTCAATCGTGACGCCGGAACTGACTCTGCAGAAGAGAGCCTCTCGCTTTTTGAAGAGAGTACTTCTAAGTTGGCTCGCCAGGCTAAAAAACTGCGGACCTGGGTGCTAAATACCGAAACTGGCGATAAGGACGACTTCGGCGATGAAATTGACGCACGACTCTGGCGCAGTCTGAGTGTTTCTGGACGGGAATGTGTTGGCAAAAGCAAGTGTGTTTGGGGCGAGAAATGTTTTGCCGAATTAGCTAGGGACAAGGCCTACCAGAGTGAAATTGTGGTAACTAATCACACCATGCTCGCCCTTGATGTAATTGAGCAGGTTCCCATCTTGCCCGATCACCAAGTTGTGGTAATCGACGAGGCGCACGAGTTAGTTGATCAAACTACCAAGGCGCTCTCTGGTGAACTTACGGTTTCAGCCGTGGAGCGTGCAGCTGGCCTCATTCGAAAATACATTCAACCCGCAACGCATACCCGAATACTTGAAGTTGCTGATGACTTGGGTCGAGTGCTTGATGGGTATGAAACGACTTATTCCATTGAACGCATCCCAGAAGTGGTTGGCTCACTGCACGCCTGCCTCACTGATGTGCGAGATGTTTGCAAAGTCGCCAGCGGTGAAATGACTCAGTCCAGTACCGATGATCCAGAAACCGCAGCAGCAAAACAGCGAGCAAAAGTGGCGATCAGTGAAATTTATGAAGTAACCGGAGCGCTTCTTGGCACAGACGAGCACAGTGTTACCTGGCTAGATAAAACTCGCAGTCCAATTTTGCATCATGCCCCGTTGAGTGTTTCAGGCTACTTACGCGAAGCATTGTTTAAGGAAAGCACCGTGGTGTTAACAAGTGCAACACTGCAGATTGCTGGCACGATGGATGACACTGCGCGCGCTGTTGGACTAATCGCCGAGAAGAAGGTTCCTGAATTTGAGGATGCCGCACCGGATGAGGACGACCCGTGGGGCGAGAATCAAATCGACTGGAACTCTTTAGATGTCGGCAGTCCGTTCGATTATCAACGACAAGGAATTTTGTACTGCTCGGCGCATCTGCCAAGTCCGAGTCAAGACGGTGTGGCTGAAGAAGTTTTCGATGAACTAGCGGATCTAATAACTGCTGCAGGTGGTCGAAGTTTGTGTCTGTTTTCCTCATGGCGGTCAGTTGAGCGAGCGGGTGAGTACTTGGCAATTCGGTTGGCTGGGCGCTCTGACATCGAGTTAATCGTTGCCAAGCGCGGCGACCCAACACCAGCGCTAGTTGAAAAATTTAAAGCGAATCCGCAGGCAGTGCTTCTAGGTACTCGCTCTTTCTGGCAGGGTATCGACGCACCAGGTGCAACCTGCACCTTAGTTACCATCGACCGTATCCCGTTTCCAAGACCTGATGAACCGGTGTATGCAGCTCGGTCGGCTCGGGCTGACGAACTGGGTGAAAGCGGATTTAACTCAGTCTCTATTCCACGAGCAGCGTTGTTACTCGCTCAAGGTGTTGGCCGGTTAATTAGGACGATGGATGATCGCGGAGTCGCAGCTGTTCTGGATAGTCGACTGGCAACAGCGCGCTATGGTGCAAAGTTGCGCAAGTCATTGCCTGAAATGTTCTGGACCACGGATAAGGATTCGGTCGTAGCTGCGCTGAAGCGGTTGGACGAGCAAAATTCCTAGCCAATTCTGATTTAACTTACGTTTAAGATTGCAACTGTATAGTGCAGGAGGGAAGTAGGTAATCGTGAATATTGCTAAAAGAGTCCGGCAAATTATTACAACAGTAATTCTGGTGTTGGGACTGGCCGCATGTGGTCAGCAGCAGAAAGCTACGCCACAACCCACCGGAACTGCCGAATTCTACGAATCGCTTAGAACCAATAATTTGGTTGGCTTGGATTACATGAGTCCCAAAGGCGCGGTGCAACTCGGTGGCCTAGTTTGTGACAGTTTGCGGGCAAACCGCAGTGTGATGTGGGTGATTAAAAACATTGTTACGTTAAATGGCGCCAATACACCACCGAATTTTACGCCAGAAGATCGTACGAAATTTGCCATGGGAATTATCGCGGGCTCAGTAACGCACCTTTGCCCGGATCAAAAAGACTACGTCCTGTCGCCTGAAAAATAACGACGGACTCAGACCTTACGAAGTACTGAAACAACCTTGCCCATGATGGTTGCCTGATCACCCATAATCGGCTCGTACGCCGGGTTGTGTGGCATTAACCAAACATGACCGTCTCGCTTCTTGAAAGTCTTAACAGTCGCTTCATCATCAAGAAGGGCAGCAACTATGTCGCCGTTTTCACATGTGGGTTGCGAACGCACCACTACAAAATCACCATCACAGATAGCCGCGTCAATCATTGAGTCGCCCTTGACTTTGAGCATGAACAACTGTCCATCACCAACTAGCGATTTTGGTAGTGGAAAAACCTCCTCGACCGCTTGCTCGGCTAAGATCGGTCCGCCTGCAGCTATCTGGCCGACTAGTGGTACGTAGGCAGCACTTGGCACTAAATCGCCCTCGGCTAAGTGCTCAGGTAGGCCAGTTGCTGGAGTAATAATCTCGAGTGCGCGGGCCCGGGTAGCATCGCGATTAATAAAGCCCTTCTCGCCTAAGATCTTCAATTGATAGGCGACCGAACCCGAGCTGGTTAAGCCAACTGCCTCACCGATTTCGCGCATACTTGGCGGATAGCCACGCTCTGCGGTAGCAGTACCGATGTAATCGAGAATCAGCCGCTGCCGAGCGGTCAAACCATCGCTGCCTTCGGCGGAGTCTGGCAGCGACACAACATTTTGCTCGCTAGTTATTGGGGTATCGGTCGAATTTCCCATAATTAAAGCCTTTCTTGGCGTCTTGACTCGACTTTAGAGCATCTTTTGGACAAAATCAAACATTTGTTCAAAAAATAGTTGCAATGTGTCGGGGACATGGTGTACAAATTGAACATAGGTTCTAATCGAACAGATGTTCGAACAGAATAAGGCACGTAAAACAGGAGATATCATGGCAAGCAGTACAGTTTCAGCGGCGACTGGATTGAGTTCAACTCGGTCACATTTACGACTAGTTGATGCCAACGAGGTAGCCCGGATCGCCCAAGTGCGCAAACTCCAATGGGAAGCCCTTCAAGCAGGGCATAGCACTCCAATTCGTCTAACTAAGCGTGGCAGGCGAGTGGTAGGCCTATTGATTCTGCTACCTCTGGCAGTCGTGATGTGGTTTTCTGCCGGCCGTGGGGCCATAGCAGCAGGCACCGCCCCGACGGTTCACACCGTAGTTGTTCAGCCGGGTCAGTCCCTTTGGGACCTGGCAGTTGAGGCAAACCCCCTCGCTGATCCTCGAGAGACTATCTTCAGAATCAAGCAATTAAACGGTTTTACAGGCAGTGAGCTGGTTCCAGGTCAGGGTGTCCTCGTTCCTGCTGGCAACTAATTCCCCTGTTTCCAGCCTCGGCGACACGCCGAAAATGACCGATATTTACAATCTGCTTGCATTGTTTAAAAACTACCCCTAAAGTGGCACATCTAGTGGTTATACATGTGTGGCAACACCACATATTGTGTTTCAATCCCCACAGGATATCCCCAAGGTGTCCCCAAGATTGAAGCAGATTTTGGTGAAAACCCTGTCACAACAGGCACTTTAGTCACATTTGCACCACTAGTAACACCAGTAACAACGAAACCGGTTGAGCTTAGACCCAACATCTAGGGGTTAATCGGTTCGAATCGCCAAAGGAGGCTCGAATGCATTGTCCATTCTGTCGCCATGACGATTCGCGAGTGGTGGATTCACGCAGTAGTGATGACGGCAACGCCATTCGTCGGCGTCGTGAATGCCCACAGTGCGCTCGACGATTCACGACTGTCGAAACGATCACGTTGCTGGTGATGAAGCGAAATGGCGTCTCGGAGCCATTTAGCCGCGAGAAAGTTGTCAGTGGAGTACGTCGCGCCTGTCAAGGTCGGCCAGTTTCCGAAGACGACCTTGCGATCTTGGCCGCCAAAGTTGAGGACACAGTGCGTCAATCAGGCAGTGCTGAGGTACCGAGCCACGAAGTGGGCCTAGCCATACTAGGACCACTTCGCGAATTAGACGAAGTTGCATATTTGCGATTCGCAAGTGTGTACCGTTCGTTTGATTCACTAGGGGACTTCGAACTAGAAATCGAAGACCTAAGAACGAGCAAATCGGTATCCGCCGGACCACCGATTTAACCAAAAACTTTGCTTCCCCAAAGCACTTCCCATGCCAACCGAACATAACTAAACAACAAAATAGAAAATGTGTTCCTGGGGTAAGCGTTAATCGTGAAGCGGCAACACGATGCAAACTCGTAGGACTCAATAGGAGGAGAAATGACCGACATGGTCAACGCACCAACAGGTGCACCAGGCAAGACCAAGGGCAAGGGCCTAACCATGACTCGGTTGTACACAACTGAAGGTGTGCATCCGTACGACGACGTTACGTGGGAAGCACGCGATGTAGTGCAGACAAACTGGAAAACTGGCGAAACTGTTTTTGAACAACGCGGTGTCGAATTTCCAGATTTCTGGAGCATTAATGCGTCCACAATTGTGACAACTAAGTATTTCCGTGGCGCTGTTGGCACACCACAGCGTGAAACTTCACTGCGTCAGTTGATTGACCGGGTAGTTCTAACTTACACAAAGGCGGGTCGCGAGTACGGTTACTTCGCCACGCCAGCTGATGCCGACATCTTCGAACACGAGCTCACCTGGATGTTGCTGCACCAGGTGTTTAGTTTCAACTCACCGGTCTGGTTCAATGTGGGAACCTCCTCACCACAACAGGTCAGTGCGTGTTTCATTCTCAGTGTTGACGACACGATGGATAGCATTCTGAATTGGTACAAAGAAGAAGGCATGATCTTCAAGGGTGGATCAGGTGCCGGGCTAAACCTCAGCCGCATTCGCTCAAGCAAAGAGCTGTTGAAGGGTTCTGGTGGCACCGCGTCCGGTCCGGTCTCATTCATGCGCGGAGCTGACGCGTCTGCCGGAACTATTAAGAGCGGTGGCGCAACTCGTCGCGCTGCCAAGATGGTAGTTCTCGACATCGATCATCCAGACATCGAAGAGTTCATCGAGACCAAGGTGCGCGAAGAAGACAAGATTCGGGCACTGCGCGATGCTGGCTACGACATGGATCTTGGTGGCAAGGATATCGTTTCAGTCCAGTACCAAAATGCAAATAACTCAGTTCGTGTTTCTGATGATTTCAT
>RFTJ01000014.1 GCA_009923495.1 Actinomycetota bacterium | reverse complement strand
CTAGATTTGCCCGCTCCTGGCAAAACTCACATGACGGTGCGAGATGCGTACGTTGGCCTTACTGAAGTAGTCAGCGCAAAAGAAGCTGTGGGTCGAGTTTCTGCCGAAAGTGTGGCTGCTTATCCGCCTGGAATTCCAAATCTGCTCCCAGGTGAGGAAATTTCTGCGGAGGTTATTGAATTTCTCCAGGCAACGGTAAATGCTCCCTATGGACATGTCCGAGGTGGCGCTTCTGCGGACATGAACGCCTTTCGGGTTGTCCGCGCTTAGTACTAAAGAACTGGTAGGTAGCGATCTAACTCGTACGAAGTAACTTGCGCCTCGTATTCGTGCCACTCTGCACGCTTGTTGCGTAAGAAAAATTCAAAAACATGTTCACCAAGCGTTTCGGCAACTAAATCGCTACGCTCCATTGCCGAGATTGCTTCGCCGAGTGAACGCGGCAGATGTGTGATTCCCATAGCTTCGCGCTCAGCATCGGTTAACGACCAGACATTGTCTTCTGCCTCTGGTGGCAATTCATACTTTTCTTCTATGCCCTTTAAGCCAGCGGCTAACACGACAGCAAACGCTAGGTACGGATTGCAGGCCGAATCGATTGATCGAAATTCAATGCGCGTTGAATTACCTTTAGTTGGCTTGTACATCGGAATGCGCACCAATGCTGAACGATTGTTATGTCCCCAGGAGACATAAGAAGGAGCTTCATCGCCAGCGCCGAGTCGCTTGTAAGAGTTCACCCACTGATTCGTAATCGCCGTGAACTCCGGTGCATGCTTCAGGATTCCGGCAATGAAATGTCGACCAACAGCGCTTAGTTGGTATGGGGCACCTTCTTCATAAAATGCGTTGCGATCGTCCTCAAAAAGCGACATGTGCGTGTGCATACCTGACCCGGGGAAATTGGCGAATGGTTTTGGCATAAACGAGGCATAAACATCCTGCGACAGAGCAACATCTTTCATTACCACCCGGAAAGTCATAATGTTGTCCGCTGTCGTTAGCGCATCGGCGTAACGAAGATCAATTTCTTGCTGGCCAGGTGCACCCTCATGATGGCTGTACTCGACTGAGATACCCATGGCTTCCAGCATGGTGATTGCTTGTCGGCGAAAATCGTAACCAGTTGCACTTGGTGAATGGTCGAAGTAGCCAACATCATCGACTGGAATTGGTTGCTGGCCAGGCACTGGTGCCTCTTTAAATAAGAAGAACTCGATCTCTGGGTGGGTGTAGCAGGAGTATCCCATCTCAGCTGCTTTAGTTAGGACTCGCTTTAGCACATTGCGCGGATCTGCATCTGCAGGCTGTCCATCGGGCATGACGATGTCACAGAGCATACGCGCTACACCGTTATGTTCGCCTCGCCATGGAAGGAGTGCAAAGGTTTCTGGATCTGGTTTTGCCAACATGTCTGACTCGGAAATTCGAGCAAAACCTTGAATTGCAGAACCGTCAAAACCTATGCCTTCTTCGAAAGCGCCCTCAAGCTCAGCTGGCGCAATAGCAACCGTCTTCAACATGCCCAGTACGTCGGTGAACCAGAGGCGCACAAAACGAATGTCGCGCTCTTCGATGGTGCGCAATACGAAGTCAGTCTGCTTATTCATAGTTACATTATGGTTAGCCCGTGTTACCAATGTGTTAAGAAATCAGGGTTATTAGCGGGCAAGTAGGCTAGGACTATGCCAAATATCCGCCTAGCACTTGCGCAAGTTAACCCTGTTGTTGGCGATTTAGCTGGAAATGCTGACCTAGCCCTGCAGGCGGTTAAGTCCGCCTACGAACAGGGTGCGCAGATTGTTGCTCTACCCGAAATGCTGATCACAGGCTACCCCGTTGAAGATTTAGCACTACGGCCGTCTTTTCAGTTGGCCAGTGAACGGCAAGCGCACAGTCTGGCAAAGCAACTGGAAGCTGATGGTCTAGGCGAAGCATTAGTTTTCGTTGGCTTTCTAAAAGGCACCACTTCAACGGATTCGATAACTCTTGGCGTTCCTCGCGGAGCGCCCATGAACTGTGCAGCCGTAATTCATCGGGGCGAAATAGTTGCCCAATACGCAAAGCACCATTTGCCTAACTACGGCGTATTTGATGAATATCGGTACTTTGTGCCAGGAAATCAAACCCTAGTTGTGCGGGCATTTGGCACTGACATTGCATTGGCGATCTGCGAAGACCTTTGGCAGGACGGTCAGCACATGGCAAACATTAGTGCTACAGGCGCGAGTTTGCTTTTAGTTCTTAATGGCTCCCCTTATGAGCGCGATAAAGATGATGTTCGTTTTGAATTAGTTAGCAAGCGTGCCATGCAATGTCAGATGCACGTTGCCTATGTCAACATGGTTGGTGGTCAAGATGAATTGGTTTTTGAAGGCGACTCGATAATCGTCGATCCAGCCGGTTCAATCGTCGCCCGTGCCGGCCAATTCGAGTCTGAAATTTTATTGGCCGATCTAGATCTGAAACCCACAAGTAGCCAGGCAGTGCTACCAGATGGGGAAAAAGTTGTTCAAGTAGAGACTTTACCGGCAGAAAAGCTAGCTGGACTTGAGCAATTAACTACGGGCCGATTAGATCGAAACGCCGAAACCTACGCTGCACTAGTACTTGGATTACGCGACTACGTGAATAAAAACAATTTCAAATCAGTCATCCTAGGCTTATCCGGCGGAATCGATTCAGCGGTTGTTGCAGCAATTGCGGTGGATGCGTTAGGGCCAGATCGAGTTCATGCTGTTGCACTCCCGTCCGAATTCTCCTCTGAGCACTCGGTAGCAGATGCGCAAGAACTCGCAACTCGCACTGGGCTAAATTTTCGCATCGTGCCAATTAAGCCGATGGTCGCAAGCTATCTCTCTGAACTAGGATTTACCGGCGTTGCCGAAGAAAATCTTCAGGCGCGAGTTCGTGGCACAACATTGATGGGACTTTCAAATCAGGAAGGACATTTGGTGTTGGCCACTGGCAACAAGAGTGAACTAGCGGTTGGCTACTCCACCATTTATGGGGATGCAGTTGGCGGCTACGCTCCGATTAAAGACCTCTTCAAAACAGATGTTTGGGAAATTGCAAAGTGGCGAAATCAAGAAGCGGCCAGACAAGGTCTCATTCCGCCCATTCCCGAGAACAGTATTGAAAAACCTCCCAGTGCTGAATTGCGTCCAGGTCAATTAGATACAGACTCGTTGCCTGACTACCAAGAACTGGATGGGATTCTGCGCGCCTATGTTGAAGAAGACGTGAGTGCCTCAGACATAGTAAAAATGGGCTATGCGGCGGATACCGTTGAACGCATTATCCGATTGATAGATCGCGCAGAATACAAGCGCAGGCAATACCCACCCGGCGCCAAAGTCTCTCGTCGGGCCTTTGGGCGCGACCGACGCCTACCCATGACAAATCTTTGGCAAGAGTAACGATAATTAGATAGTTCACCAGCTCTGGAATAGGCTTAAAGTGTCCGGAGACTGGCATCCAGCTTCGAGATCGGAGCCTAAAAGTGTCTATTTCCCGTGGGGAACATTCTTTGTACGGTGGTAACCAACACCGCAGAATCACAACTGCCGATTTGTTGTCGGCAAAACAAGGCGGCCAGAAGTGGCCAATGATTACCTGTTACGACGCGCTTACTGCTGGAATTTTTGATGAAGCTGGATTCCCAGTCCTGCTTGTTGGCGATTCTGCTGCCATGGTGGTCTATGGATTTTCATCTACGCTGCCAGTGACAACCAACATGTTAATTCCACTAGTCGCTGCAGTGGAACGAGGCAGCAAACGAGCACTAGTTTTGGCAGATCTGCCATTTGGCTCGTACCAAGAGTCGCCAAGCCAAGCTTTGGCGACGGCGACTCGATTTATGAAAGAAGGAAATGCCCACGCAGTAAAGATCGAGGGTGGGGTTCGGATGGCGCAAACCGTCCGAGCGTTAACCGAGGCAGGCATTGCAGTTTTCGGCCATATCGGCCTGACGCCACAATCGGTCCATCAGTTAGGTGGCTATCGAGTTCAGGGGCGCGGAGCTGATGCACAGAAATTACTAGACGATGCCCTTGCGCTACAAGAAGCCGGTGCCTGTGCAGTAGTGCTCGAGGTCGTGCCAGCACAACTTGCTGAGGAAATCACAGACAGTTTGCAGATTCCAACGATTGGGATTGGCGCCGGCCCAGGTACGGATGCCCAGGTAATTGTTTGGCAAGATTTACTCGGCCTGACCACTGGACCACTACCAAAGTTTGTCCAACCATTTGCCTCATTAGGCAGTGAAGTTAAACAAGCCAGCCAAAACTGGGCCGAAGCTGTTGTTTCTGGTCATTATCCAGGTCCGGAAAACACTTACAACTAAATTTGAAGCCACAGTTTAAATTTGCGATCGCTAAAACAGGATAAGTAGGCCAGACTCGGGCAGAATGACCTGTGTGACTTCGGCGGCGCAGGATAGGCGAAAATCTACCTGGCGAATTGATGTCAGCCCTTTACGAAATAATCCGCAGTACCGATTACTTTGGACCAGCTCGACGATTACCGGATTCGGCTCACTCTTTACCTACGTTGCGCTTCCATATCAAGTTAAACAACTCACTGATTCGTATTTAGCCGTTGGTCTACTGGCTGTTTTGGAAATTGCTCCGCTAATCATCTTTGGACTTTATGGTGGTGTGCTAGCCGATGCTCGCGATCGACGAACAATTGCAATTATTACTGAGGTCCTATTTTTAACTTCAGTGCTCTTCCTTGCTGTCAATGCCCATTTGGATCAACCAATGCTCTGGCCGATTTATGTACTTGCACTCGTTATGGCTTCTCTAGATGGAATTCAACGACCATCATTAGATGCGATCATTCCAAGAGTTGTCCCGCGTGAGCAGATGGCGGCTGCAAGTGCCTTAAGTGGATTAACCCGAAATGCCAACTTTATTCTTGGGACTTCCCTTGGCGGCATAGTTGTAACCAGCATGAGTGCAGAGGCATCATATGCAATTGATTCATTAACCTTCTTGGTTTCGGCAATAATCATTGTTCGACTACCAAAGATTCCGCCGACTAACGAACATCAGAAGCCAACACTTAAAGCAGTAAGCGAAGGGGCTACTTACGCCTGGTCGCGCAAGGACTTGTTGGGCAGTTATCTAATTGATACAACGGCAATGGTTTTTGCTTTTCCCAATGCACTCTTTCCATTTCTCGCCGACTCATTCAACTCGCAGTCGGCTTTAGGTTTGCTTTACTGCGCAGGATCTGTAGGCGCGCTCATTGCGTCTGCTACTAGCGGTTGGACATCACGAATTAATCGACACGGCTTAGGAATAATTTGGGCTGCAGGTATTTGGGGTGTTGGCATCGCAATAGTTGGTCTTGGCAATTCACTTCCGGTTGCATTAATTGGCCTGGCAATCGCTGGTGGTGCAGACATGGTAAGCGTGATATTCCGAAATCTGTTGTGGAATGCAACCATCCCAGATCACTTGCGCGGGCGATTAGCGAGTATTGAATTACTTTCATACTCAGTTGGTCCACAACTGGGACAAATGCGCGCAAGTTTCTCTGCGCAATTTTTCGGGCTGAGAAAAGCATTTATATCAGGAGGAATTCTTTGTGTTGTTGCAGTTCTAGCTTGCGCAAATTCATTGCCAGCACTGAAAAAATACGATGCTCGTACTAGTGAATTCGTTATTGACGAAAAAAATAATTAGTTTCTAGCAATCTTTTAAATTTCGTTATCAAAGAAGTCTAAAAAAATTTTCCGACACGCCGAGTCAGAAACATTGCAATTTTGCAGACAACTGTTAAAAATTCTGCCACGCTATTACTTAAGAACTTTCGGGCAGGCCGAAAGTGCCCACCTCAAGGAGGAACTGTGGCTGTAAAGAAAGCCCCAGCTCGCAAGACCGCTGCGAAGAAGGCACCAGCTAAGAAGGCTGCTGCTAAGAAGGCTCCAGCCAAGAAGAAGGCTGTTGCTAAGAAGGCTGCACCTAAGAAGGCAGCTAAGAAAGTAGCTAAGAAGGCAGCACCTAAGAAGGCTGCTAAGAAAGCTGCACCTAAGAAGAAGGCAGCTCCTAAGAAGGCCGCCAAGAAGGCTGCACCTAAGAAGAAGGCAGCTCCTAAGAAGGCCGCCAAGAAGGCTGCACCTAAGAAGGCTGCTAAGAAGGCTGCTCCTCGCAAGAAGGCAGTTAAGAGAGTAGCTAAGAAGAAGTAACTTCCTCACTCTTAAAGTAGACCCCGTGCCCAGTTTGGGTGCGGGGTCTACTCTTTATTTAATTTTCGCCTTGGCCGAGCACAACGACTTGGCACTTTGCTCCCCACACTTAGACTTGAGGTGTGCCTGCACCAATCGGAACCTTAAAACCTGGAACACTATCGCCAATGCGTGAAGTTCCCAAATCTGTAGTGCGACCTGAATACGTTGGCAATAAATCGCCCAAACCTTACACGGGATCTGAGGTAAAGGATTCGGAGACCATCGAGAAGATGCGAATCGCCGGTCGAATTGCCGCGCAGGCTCTGCAAATTGTTGGCGCTGCGATTGTGCCAGGAACTACCACCGACGAGCTTGACCGCATCGGTCATGAATTTCTCTGCGATCAACAGGCTTACCCATCCACTTTGGGCTACCGCGGGTTTCCAAAATCCATGTGTACTAGTTTGAATGAAGTAATCTGTCACGGGATTCCAGATTCAACCATCGTCCAGGATGGCGATATCGTAAACATAGACATAACTGCATACATTCATGGCGTGCACGGTGACACCAATGCCACATTTTTGGCAGGTACGGTCGACGAAGAATCAAGACTGCTGGTGGAGCGAACAGAAGAGTCCTTGCGCAGAGCAATCGCTGCCGTTGCCCCTGGTCGACCAGTAAATGTGATTGGTCGAGTTATTGAGTCGTACGCAAAACGATTTGGCTACGGGGTTGTTCGTGATTTCACCGGCCACGGGATTGGCACTGCATTTCACAGTGGACTGGTCATCCCTCACTACGACAGTGCGCACTATGACACCATTTTGGAAGAAGGCATGACTTTCACTATCGAGCCCATGCTGACCCTGGGTACCTATAAATGGGACATGTGGGAAGATGGTTGGACAGTAGTTACCAAAGACCGCAAGCGCTCGGCCCAATTCGAACACACCCTTGTGGTAACCGGTGAGGGCGCAGAAATCCTGACACAGGTATGATTTCTTACGTGCCTAAACACGCCTTTTTGCATGATGTTGTAACTTTGTCCGTCGATGTCGGCGGAAGTGGAGTCAAGGCTGCCCTTCTTGATGCCGACGGCAACATGATAAGCGAGCGGGTTCGATTTGAAACTCCCTACCCCTGCACTCCTGAGGTGCTCCTGGGCGAGATTGGGAAGATTGCGCAGGCACTTCCTGGCTTTGGTCGCATCACTGTCGGATTCCCGGGCTTGGTTCGTGGCGGTCGTGTTTACAACATTCCATCCTTTTCAAAAAGCACGTTGGAAGGTGAGGTAGATCCGAATCTGGTCAAGGCTTGGAAAGAATTTGACCTTGAGTCAGCGTTAAACAAACAATTCAGTGCACCAGTCAGAGTTGCCAACGATGCTGATGTCCAAGGTTGTGCAGTAATTAAAGGAAAAGGTCTTGAGTTTGTAATGACTCTGGGCACCGGGTGCGGCACTGCAATGTTTTTTGATGGACACCTACTTCCCCACCTCGAATTGGGACATGCGCCATTTCGAAAGGGAAACACATTTGAGGAGCAAATTGGCAATGCGGCTAGGCGCGAGGCCGGCAAAGAGCGCTGGGTAACCAGAGTTGCAAAAGCCATTGATGCTTTCGATCGATTCTTATTCTTTGACCATATTTACATCGGTGGCGGGAATGCTCGACTGCTAGAAGGTTACGACTTTGGTCCTAAAGTCACAATTGTTGAAAATACTGCAGGAATTCTAGGTGGCATAGCCATTTGGGAGCGCGACTAAGTCCTGCCGTCGCAGCCAGCCGAGAGTAAACTGCAAACATGACTCGGTGGCTTAGTGCAGACCAGCAGCGTATATGGCGTGACTGGTTAACCACTTCTGAACTTTTGGATCACATACTTAATAGTGAGCTACAAGCGTCGCATGGCCTATCGCTGGGAGACTACGAAATATTGGTCCGTCTCTCTGAAAGCCCGAAACGCCGAATCAGAATGAGTGAACTTGCAGAAAAAGTGCTAATTTCACGCAGTCGGCTCTCTCATCAAATTGACCGGATGCAAGAGGCTGGGCTGGTAGATCGTCAAATTTGTGACGATGATCGCCGCGGTCAGTTTGCCGTTCTTACTGACCACGGCTGGAAAGCACTTGTTTCTGCTGCCCATGTTCACGTATCTGGAGTGCGCAACCATTTTGTGGATATCCTCACCGACGCTGAATACGCTGCCCTTGGTCGAGCAGTTAAAAAGCTGGCTGCTTATTTGGATGATGGCAATGAAACCTCTAAAGCGAAATGACGCAGGACTAAATACGTGACTTTTAGTTTTGAAATAGAGAAAGAACTTGCCCCTGCTGATCCTAAGCTCAAACCCCTAGGTAGAGCAGGTGTGATCCGCACCCCGCATGGTGACATTCAAACGCCAGCATTCATTCCCGTTGGCACCAAAGCAACAGTTAAGTCAGTTATTCCAGAGCTAATGCGTGATTTAGGTGCACAGGCGCTGCTTGCCAATGCTTACCATCTTTATTTGCAACCTGGACCTGAACTTGTTGATGCTGCCGGCGGAGTCAGCAAGTTCATGAATTGGAATGGTCCGACATTTACCGACAGTGGTGGTTTCCAAGTATTGAGTTTGGGTGTTGGATTCAAAAAAGTATTAGCCATGGAAACTGACACTGTGCAGTCTGATGACGTGATTGCAGATCACAAAGAGCGGCTAGCTCATGTTGACGATGATGGTGTGACTTTCAAGTCACACATCGACGGAAGTATGCATCGCTTTACTCCAGAATTTTCAATGCAGGTGCAACATCAACTTGGTGCAGACATCATGTTTGCCTTTGATGAGTGCACTACCCTTCTCAACACTCGGGAATACCAAGTGAAGTCCCTCGAGCGCACCAGGCTCTGGGCGCTTCGCTGCATCGCTGAGCATCAGCGACTAACGATTGAACGTAGTCACAGGCCCTACCAGGCCTTATTCGGCGTGATTCAAGGTGCTCAGTACGAAGATCTGCGCCGACAGGCTGCTGGTGACTTAGCAGCCATGGCGTTTGATGGCTTCGGCATTGGAGGAGCCTTAGACAAACACAAATTGGCGACTATCGTGCGCTGGGTAAGTGAGGAATTGCCTGAGCAGAAGCCAAGACACCTGCTTGGCATTGGCGAACCGGAAGATATTTTTGTTGGCGTTGAGTCAGGCGCTGACACCTTTGACTGCGTTGCACCATCGCGGGCCGGGCGCAATAGTGCCGTTTACAGTTTGGATGGTCGCTTTAACCTTTCGAATGCACGGTTCAGGGATTCATTTGAACCTTTGGTTGCTGATTGTGACTGTTACACCTGTAAAAATTACACCCAGGCATACCTGCATCACTTGATAAAAGCAAAGGAACTTCTCGCCGCTACCTTGCTAACCGTGCACAATGAGCATTTCGTCGTGGGACTTGTGGCCAAAATTCGCCAAGCGATCATCGATGACACATACTACGAATTGAAGTCGGAATTCTTCGCACGCTACCCGCGCTTGGCTGCAAACTAAAGCCTTCCTTAGGTAAATTTCAAAACTATCCGTGCTAATTTAGAGACGGCAAGAAACGAAGCCTCGTGGATTGACAAAAGTAAAAACTTATTGGCCATTCAGGAGGCGCAGTGTCTGAAGATGCATTTGCCTCGGCTAGCCAAGTTCAAATTTCATTCGAGTTCTTCCCGCCTAAAGACGAAGCCGGCCAGCAAAACTTGGCGGCAACCGTAAGCGCCTTACAGAATTTCAAGCCGGAATTCGTTTCGGTCACTTATGGTGCTGGTGGCACAACCAGAGATAGGTCGCTTGCCACAGCTAGCAACATTCGCAGTACCACAGCAATTCCAACCGTCGGACATCTAACGTGTGTGGGAGCGACTCGCGATGAATTAGTTAGCCAAATTAGGGAATTCGAAGCAGGCGGCTTAGATGCAATCCTTGCCCTGCGTGGCGATCCAGTCGGCGGTCCGGCCGCTGCCTGGACGAGCACCAAAGATGGCCTAAATCACGCCGACGAACTAGTACAACTTGTAAGTTCGGTAAGTTCGCTGCCAGTTGGAGTAGCCGCTTTCCCTGACATTCATCCTGCGTCCAATGGCAATCTGGAACAGAACATTAACGTGCTACTTCGAAAGGAGGAATTGGGAGCAACATTTGCGATTACCCAGTTCGTATTTGCAAGTGACCGGTACGAGAAGTTGCTAGAAGAACTGGCTCATCGAGGTTCAAAGTTGAAGGTCTATCCAGGCATCATGCCGGTAACTAGTTACCTACAGATAGTGCGAATGCTCGAGCTAAGTGGTGGGCACATGCCAACTGCCACTCGATTGAGATTTGCTCGATTCCAGAACGACCCCGATTCAATTAAAGCTCTAGGGATAGATGTGGCCAGCCAGATTTGCGAAGAAGTTTATGCCCTCGGCGCACCAGGTCTACATTTCTATACGTTAAATCAAGCGGAGCCCACAAAAACAATTCTCTCGAATCTGACAATGCTTAGCTAATAGCCCAACTTCTAAAGCACTTTAGACAGGAATGTCTTTGTGCGTTCGTGTTGTGGGTTAAGCAGCACGTCCGCAGGCTTTCCCGATTCGACAATCACTCCGTTGTCCATAAATACGAGTGCATCAGCCACCTCACGCGCGAAACCCATTTCATGCGTGACCACGATCATGGTCATGCCAGACTCGGCTAATTCGCGCATCACATCTAGGACTTCTCCAACAAGTTCTGGGTCAAGAGCTGATGTAGGCTCATCAAAAAGCATCAACTTTGGATCCATCGCCAGTGCTCTAGCTATTGCGACACGCTGCTGTTGGCCACCAGATAGGTGAGCTGGGTAGGAATCGTATTTACTCGCCAAGCCAACCCGACTGAGTAATTCTTTTCCGCGCTTTATCGCCTCAGCCTTCGCCACTTTTTTTACTCGAATCGGTGCTTCAATGACATTTTCTAGCGCGGTTAGATGTGGAAAAAGGTTAAACTTCTGAAACACCATTCCGATTTCACGTCTTTGTGCAGCTGCTTCCCGAGGCTTTAACTCATGCAGTCGATCGCCACTCTCGCGGTAGCCAATTAACTCGCCATCGACGTATAGGCGTCCTGCGTTTACCACTTCCAAGTGGTTGATACATCGCAAGAATGTTGACTTGCCCGATCCTGATGGACCAACCAGACACAAAACTTCACCAGGTGAAACATTTAGAGAAACGCCTTTAAGCACTTCATTAGCACCGAAATTTTTCCGAACTTTCTCCGCCTTAACCATGTACTGCTGATTCATCAACCACCACCTAGTCCTTCGAGTGGCTGGTCTTGAACCTGTAGTCCCATATGGGCGTATCCCCTGGCAAACCTTCGCTCTAGGAAGTACTGCAAAACCATCAAGAAGGAGGTGAACACTAAGTACCAAGTTGAAGCTACGAGCAATAACGGAACTGGCTTATATGTGTTAGCCGAGATGTCTCGGGTGGCCATGTAAAGGTCAATGGTTAAGGGGATTGCGGTAACCAAAGAGGTGGTCTTGAGCATGGAAATAACTTCATTGCCGGTCGGCGGGATAATAATCCGCATGGCTTGTGGAATGATGATGCGCCGCATCGACAGGCCCCAGCCCATGCCAAGCGCTTTGGCTGCCTCTTCTTGACCGCGGTCAACAGATAGCAGGCCAGCTCGGACGATTTCTGCCATGTATGCCGATTCATTGAGGGTCAGACCAATAACCGCAAGCACAAACAACGAAAGGTTATTTATAGATGGGATGGTGGCTAAGTCGCCTACGAACGGCAAGCCAAAGGTTATCGATGGATAAACAGTGGATAGCAATCCCCAGAACACCAATTGCACATAAACCGGCGTGCCTCGGAAAAACCAGATGAAGGTCCAGGCTACTGATTTAAGAATGGGGTTTGGGGACTGGCGCATAACTGCCAGAACAATCCCGAGCAACACCGCAAATACCATGGCGTAAGCGGTCAACTGAAGTGTTACCAACACTCCACTCAGGACTCGATGATTGAAGAGGTACTTGCTGAAAGTTGGCCAATCGTAGATTTCTCTGTGCGATGCATCCACCAAAAACGCGACCAGGCCGATGAGTAAAAATACTGCAAAAATGTTTCGCAAGGGATGGCGAAGGGCAATTGCTTTAATCGTTTCTTCGCTCAAGTCAGAATGCAGGTCCGCCGATTGCGAACCTGCATTCTGATTGGAATCTGAAGTCAATTCAGGGTTTACTTTCCGTTGATGGTGATTGAATCCACGGCACCCGCAGTGACTCCCCATTTGTCAAGGATCTTGGTGTAAGTACCATCATCCTGCAATTGGGTAAGGGCATCCTTTAAGGAATTTGCAAGTTCGGTGTTTCCTTTTTTAACTGGAATTCCATACAGCACCACATCAAACGGATTGCCAATTAGGTCTAATTTGTCAGCATTTTGCTTGACGGCGTACTGAGTAATTGGTGAATCGGCACTCATGGCATCGGCCCGGCCACTAGCTGCGGCCTGAGTTGCCATCGCCTGGTCATCAAAGCCCAATGATTGAATCGCAGCCTTGCCGGCATCAGTGCAAGCTTTGGAGCGCGCCTTCACATCGTCAACAGCAGTAGTTGCGTTTTGCACAGCTACGGTCAAGCCACAGGCATTTTCAGGATCAACGGTCTTGCCCTTTGCGCTTGCCCACTGTAGCCCAGCGCTGTAGTAGTTAACAAAGTCAACTTGCTTTTGGCGTTCTGGAGTATCTGAGAACGAAGAAAGACCGGCATCGTATTTGCCGCCTGTCACGCCAGGAATAATGGTGTCGAAGCCAGCAATTTTGAATACTGCGGTTTTGCCCAACTTTTTCGCAATTGCATCGCCAAGTTCAACTTCCCAACCAATCGGTTTTCCGTTATCGTCCTTGAATTCGTTTGGCGCGTAGGTGGCATCAACGCCAAATGTGATAGTTCCACCGGCGCTTGTCTTATTTGAACACCCAGTAAGGCTGATGGCTGTCACCAATGCGATAACCGCCAACATTCTAGTTACTTTCATCTGAATACCTTCTTCTAGTTGAGAGAGTTTGGTCTAGAAGTGGTCAGCAAATTCACTCCTATTGCCTTGATGCTACTGAGTTTAAGTTTGCTTTGTGCTACAAACCCAATAGGAATTTGGGTGAAATTGAATCGGTCAGCGCTACCCCATGATTCGCGTTGCCAGCCAATAGAAATAAGGGATTCCCAGCACCAAATTAAAGGGAAAAGTGACCCCCAAACTGGCTAAAATCGGCAGGGATTTACTAGCCTGCGGTAAGGCAATTCCAACAGCTGCTGGGGCCGCGATGTATGAAGCGCTCGCACAAAGAATGCCCAACAGGACAGCGCCCCCGACCGACATGCCCGTAAGCTGTCCGGCAAGTACTCCAGCTGAGCCAGCGATAACTGGGAATAGTAAGGCGAAGCCAAGATACATCACCCCTGCCTCCTTGACTTGTTTGAACTGGCCACCGGCCAAATACCCCAGGTGTAGCAAAAATAGTGCCAGCAATCCTTGCTTTAGATCGTCAAAGAATGGTGAGACTTTCGCATACCCTTTTTCACCACTGATTGCTCCAACCAACAGTCCACCGGCCATCAGCAGGACGGTCTTGCCAAGAACAATCTCTTTGATGGACTCTCCCCAAGACACACCTATCTGTAAATGGCGGCTACCGAGGTAAATACCTACTACGAGTCCGGGGATTTCCATAACAGTGAGCAGAGTTGCGGCATAGCCGTTGTACTTAATTTGATTCGCTTCTAAAAACATCAAGGCGGCAGTAAATGTAACAAGTGAGGTAGATCCATAGTGCGCCGCGATTGCGCCGCGATTAAGTTCGTCGATTTTAGTAACTAACCGCAGAGTAAAGAAGGCGATTATTGGGATCAAGATGCCCAAGAACACTGTTGCTAATAGCGGCTTTGACAGTTCGCCGAAGTTTGAGTTGTCAAGCTGTACGCCACCTTTTAGGCCTATGCCAAAAAGCAGGTACATCGAAATGCCTTGATAAACGGCATCGGGCAGTTGCAGATTGCTCTTCAACCGAGAAGCAACTGCTCCTAAGAAAAAGGCCAAGACGGCGATTGAGGTCAAATTACTTGCCGCAATGGAGGTTGCTGACACGCGGGTAGGTCCTTTCAGATGCTGGTACTTGGAACAGAATACCTGTAATTTTTTTCAGGTGTCAAATTTCGTGATAATTTCTACGTATTATGGTACGCTGACTTCATGGCAAACAATGCGTATGTTCCAACTGGTGAATCCGGCGCCAAGCAATGGACTTTCTTGTCTAACCACGGGCATGTATTGATTTTCCTAGCCCAAAATCCGCAAGCTCGAATTCGCGACATAGCTGCCGCTGTTGGCATAACGGAACGCTCGGCCCAAATTATCCTCGCGGACTTGGAGGCAGCAGGTTACTTAACCAAAATAAAGGTCGGTCGCCGAAATGAATACACGATTGAAGCCGACATGAAATTCCGCCATCCATCTGAATCACACAAGACCATTAAGTCGCTGCTAGAAATCTTTGGCTAACGAGCTTGCTAGCTTGCAGCAGAAACCAAATACTTCTCGATCAACTTGCTCAACTCTTGAACATCTAAAACGCCAGAAGCAGCATCAATAACCATTTCGTATGCCTGGTCGTGATTGAAGGACAAGTCGTATCCATTCATTAGGCAAAAGACTCGACTGCTCGCCCAGGCTAGGCGCTTATTTCCATCTATTAGTGCGTGATTTCTCGCGACCGACTGCAACAAGGCAGCTACTTTCTCTGAAAAGTTCGGATAAGCATCTTCGCCAAAAACTGTTGTCTGGGGCCGGTTCGCAGCAGATTCTAGAAGTCCGATGTCTCGAATTCTAAAATCTGCAATTACTTCATTTCCGATGTGAATTAAATCCTGAAGCGATAAATAGTCAATTTTCTTGGTCATTGCCCCAGCCGATCAAGGAGGTCTTTGTCTTCACTCAACACTCGCTCAATCGCAGACTTCATACGTAAATCTCGCCGTGAAATGTACTCATCGATGGCAGTCAGAGCGGCCTCTTGCATTGAGATCCCCTCTTGGGATGCCAATTTCCGAAGTGCGTCTGATTGCTCATCAGAAAGCCGAAGGTTCATAGCCATGTCGAAATGGTACCACAGTGGTACCAGAACCTGTCAACAACTCAATTAAGCCAATGTTCAGGCGTTGGATCAGTTAACCCTTGAATTTGCGAATCTCTTGAGGCCAGTCGGTCCGCAAGCCGGATTCTGTGTTAGTCGAAGCTAACGGTAATCATCCATCTGCGATCGATGCTGCCAACGATTTGTTGCACCCTACCTGCAGACGTCTGGCGGGCCGTCACGTGCACTGGATCTGAAGGTCACATTAGGCCTTGCTTCTAGTTCTATCTTGATGTATCTTGATAATTCAAGATAAAGATTGGAGCCTGCAATGACGGTGCATCGTGAAAAGTTTTCGAGCCAGTTAGACCCAGAGGTGCTCACGGCAGTTCGCGAATTTGCCCAGGCAAATGGGCGGCAATTTCAATCGGTTTTAGAGCAAGCACTTTCCGAATTTCTAGATCGGCAGTTAACCAACCGGCCTAGAAATCACGTGATGGAAGCTTTGGGCTTAAGCATTGATGAATTTTCGGAACTCTACGAGAAACTCGCTCAATAACGATGACGGATTACCTGACCGTCCCAGAAGCTATCGCAATTCACCAGATACTAATTCGCAAGTTTGGCGGCAGTGATGGGATTCGTGACATGGGCGCACTTGAATCCGCGATGATGCGTCCGCAAACCGGCTATTACGATGACTTAATCTTTGAGGCGGCAGCACTTTTTGAGAGTTTGGCAATTAATCACCCATTCATCGATGGCAATAAGCGAGTGGCGTTTGCCGTAGTTGACACATTTTTGCGAATTAATGGATTGCGCATAAATCAAACCAGCGCCGAGATTTATTCAAGAATGATTGAGATGTTTGAAACGGGAACTTTCACTTTAAGCAATCTTGAACCTTGGTTACGTAGAATAACCAAACCTATTAAGTAACTTTGTTCAGCTGTTGACTTTTGCCACACGAAAATTCGGGCTGGGATGCAGTCATTTACTTGGTTATTGGGAAAATCCGCCAATAGGTAATACAGCGCCAGATCCACTCAAGCGGTCCGAAACCAAATTTCGATAGCCATAGCCGGCTGACCAGAATTTGAGTTACAAACAGAACAACAGAGATCAAGAGCACTTGTGGTCCACTTAACTGCATCGCTAGACCAAAGCCCCATCCATAGGCAAGCCCAGTAAGAATTAACGACTGGGTCAGGTAATTGGTCAATGCCATTCGCCCAACAGTGGCGAATCCAATAAACAATTTTCGATTTGGGTTTCTTAAGTAAGCAAGGGTCATGGCGGCGGCATACCCGAGACACAGAATCGGCCCTGCTAAATATTGATCTTCAATAATCGCGACCAACGCGCTTGTTGCCGGCAGGAACTTGGTGGCAAGCACGATTAGCAGCATGAGCGAAAACCCTAGAGACAAACCCCAGAACCGAATTCTCTTGAGAAGTTCTGACTTTTGTGGCAACTCTCGAATGAAGTTACTTCTCCCCAAGTAAAGGCCAATCAAAAACATTGCTAGCACGGTTGGAATCCTCGAGAGTAATAATGGCAGCAGATCCATATATGACTGCACTCTTACTGAGGTAGCCTCAAAGAATCCACTTTCCACCAGCTTCTGAGTTGCCGCAGTGTTGGCAAACTCCTGCGCCAAACTTTGGTCACTTTGACTTAAAGCCTCTGCGCCAGCTTCAGTTAATCGAACTACTAATGTGGTGCAGAACACTAGGAACACCAGAACGCCTGGTACGGCCAATAGCCCAATCACCCAGCGACGGATTGTCCGATTACTACAAGTTCGAAATGCAATCAGAATGCTGCCAGTGATTGCGTAGATAACCAGAATGTCGCCATCCCAGAGCAAGGCGATGTGTAAGAGTCCAAATACCAAAAGTCCAATCATTCTCCGTGAAATTCGCGGAATAAACGCGGTACCTTGACGCTCTGCACTCTGAATTTGAATCGCAAAACCAATGCCAAATAAGAGTGAGAACAGCGTAAAAAATTTGGACTCAACGAAAAACAAAATTGCGTCTTGAAGGAGGCGATCGATTGACGGAATGTCAATGGTAAATGCCGGTGTTGATCCTTTAACTGCAAGAATCGACATCGCATTAATGATTAATATGCCAGCGAGTGCAAATCCGCGAAGAACATCCAGAATCTGCATGCGTTCGAGACTTGGCGTTTTTGTGTTTTCTATTTCCATTGACTGGAATTCTTTGCTCTTTGTCAGCTGAGTTACTGAAAGTTTTAACTAGCCAAATATGCCACGTTGCTTTGTATGTTGCATTTCGAGGTTTAGAACATTCAGGCAAAGCGAGAGAACCACGTTCAGCTTCGCAGTTCAGATTTGATTACAAGTTGTTTTCTTTGCGGAAAAAGGCAACTAAGGCATTGGCGTGACCGTGGCCCATTTCAAAGTTTTCTTTCAGGTGCGCGACCTGCTCCATGTGCGCTAAATTCTTAACCTTCTTGAGTTCGTTCAACCAGAAGTCAATCGGCTTTCCGTACTTCTTTTCGATTGACGGAAAGTAGGATGCAGGTCCCATAACTTTCTTTTCGCTCATTGTTAAATTGTAACGCTGGTCGCCAAAACTACTCCCCTGGCAAATGCGTGCAACATGAGATTTACCGTTCGCGCCGGTACTTCTAGTCTGCGTTTGTGAAGCAGAAGTAGAACTACATTTAACCTTTGAATTTGCGAATCTCTTGCGGCCAACCACAGGCAACTCCAACTTTGGCACCCCACATTTTTGCTTCCTCATCTGTGGCCACATTAATTATGGTTAGACCACCAAGGAATTCCCCAGATGTGGTTATTGGCCCACCTACCGAGCCAGCATCGTCTGCGCCGCATGCCAATTCGATCTCTTCCTCAAGGCCGCCAGCAAAAACCAGAACACCGGCTTCTTTCATCTCGTCCACTACCGCTCGAGCCAGTGGGCCACGACGTTCGTACCATTGGGCTGGATGATCCCCAACCCATTGTTGATTGAAATAAATTATGTAATTCGCCATGCTCGCAACTCTAGTGGTGATTAGTGATTAACCGAGCGAAGAGAAAATCGCGCAATGTGAAGAAGGCGAGTCGGCCTATAAGCCGGATTCTGTGCCAGCCGAAACTGACGGTAATCATCCATCTGCGATCGCTGTTACCAACGACCTCTTGCAACCTACCCGCAGGCGTATGACGGGCCGTCACCTGCACTGGACCCGAAGGTCACTCTTGGTCTTGCTCCGAGTGGGGTTTACCTAGCCGCTTGCGTCACCGCATGCGCTGGTGAGCTCTTACCTCACCGTTTCACCCTTACCGATTGCTCGGCGGTTTACTTTCTGTTGCACTTTCCCGTGGGTCACCCCAGGTGGATGTTATCCACCACTCTTGCCCTATGGAGTCCGGACTTTCCTCGACAATTGCTTGCCGCGATTACCCGGCCGACTCGCCAAAATAAGCGTAATTGAAATGCTGAAAAATGGGTAACCTCGTAAAAAGATTTGAGGTGGAAAAGGTGAGGCCCCCATGCGATACATGAGGGCCTCGTTGCCCAGTATCTAGCCGCGTAATTGGGCGAGCGGTTCAGCAGCTGAAGGGATTTCTACCGTGATGCTTCTAGCCCAAGTGCGTCCCGAGACTTGGCTACCTCTATTTGTAACGGCTGGAAACCTAACCCGCAATCGGTTTTATTGAAATTTTGCCGAATTCACAGACATTTTGGCCAATATAAGTGTCTTTATATCAAAATCAGAAGTTGCGAATAATTACGCCTGAGCCGCCAGCCAGATGCTCATCTAGGGCCTGGTTTGCTAAAGCATCTGCGGCTTTGTTGTCTTCTCGGGGAATCCAAGTGTAAGTGACATTGCTAAATGGCAGAATTTCTCGAGCCACCATCGCCAATTCACGTAAGCCAGCATTTTTTATTGCCCAACGGCCACTCATTTGTTCAACGACGAGCTTGCTGTCCATGCGCACCTCGACTATCGCTTGCGCATCTATGGCAGCAACAGCTTCTAGGCCAGCGATGAGGCCACGATATTCGGCAACATTATTTGTGGCATGACCCAGTACTCCGCCTATTTCGGCTACGAGTCCGCCTGTCTGGGCATTGCGAACTACCGAGCCAAAGGATGCATGGCCAGGATTTCCTCGACTAGCTCCATCAGCCTCGACAATGAAATGCGTCACAGACCAGACTCCGAAGTGCGAACTAAGATTCGACGACACTCCTCACAACGAACTACAGTTTCAGCCGGAAGATGTCTGATGCGATCTACTTCGGTGGCATCGAGTGAAATGTGGCAACCCTGACAGGCCCCGCGATGAAGTAAAGCTGCACCAACTCCACCGAGGTCAACACGCACCTTGTCGTAGAGCGCTAGTAACTCAGAATCTAAGGTGCTTGCAAGTTGAGTTCGAGCCGAAGTCTCGGCGTCTATCAAAGCGTCGATGTCAGCGAACTCATCGTCGCGGGACTTTGTGACCTGTTCGAGTTCTGTAATAGTTTCGGCAACCTGCGCCTCTATTTCGAGCTGAGCTGTTCGGGCCTGTTCGAGTTGTTCCATAATTTCTAGTTCGACATCTTCAAGTTCGACTTGTCGCTTGCGCAGTGACTGAATTTCATGCGCGAGTGCTTCGAGATCTTTGGGGCTCGATACTGCACCAGAATCTAGACGTTGCTGATCGCGTTCTGCGCGCTGGACCACTTGTTGCACATCGTTATCGGCCTTAGCTTGTGCAAGGCAGATGTCTGAGATTTCCGTCTTGATGGCCACTAATTTCAACTGCAAGCTGCCTAATTTGGCTTCCAGATCTAGTCCCTGGGAGATTTGCGGCAGGTTTGCACGGCGATGACTCAGCTGAAGCAATGTGGTGTCGTGATGCTGAACCTCAAGCAAGGTTGCCTGCTGTTGAGAACTTGCCTGAATAGCCACGGCTAACTCCTTGCTGTTGACATAGTCCACGGATCCGTTGGAATCCGTGACACTAACACTTCCACCTTATCGGCAAAGGCGTCACCCAAGAGTTGGGCTAATAAATTTAACCAAGGCCACTCGCCTGCCCAATGCGCGATGTTAATCAAAACACACTTTGAATCTGCGACAAATTCGCTTGCTAAGTGGTGGCGCAAATCTGAAGTCACATAGGCATCTGCTCTTGATACTCCAACGATTGGCAAAAGCGAGTCTCCTGCGCCCCCGCAAACAGCAACTGTGGTTATCAATTTGTCAGGATTTCCAGCCAGTAGCACCGGACTTGGTGAGTATTCGAGTACCGTAGAAATTTGATCAACAAACTGCCTGGCCAAAACCGGATTCGGTAGAGTTCCAATACGGCCAATTCCAGTTTCCGGTTCGAGAACGCAATCTGATTCAAGCTTTAAACCAAGGGTCAGCGCTAGGGCATCACTTACTCCAGGCCGGGCAGAATCGGCATTTGTGTGTGCTGTGAATAGCGCGATGTCATTGCGAACGAGAGTTGTTAGTAATTCGCCTTTATGTGTGGACTCGGAAATTGAGGTGACACCACGAAGCAGCAATGGATGGTGTGCAATTATGAGTGAAGCTTCCTTAGAAATAGCTTCATCAACTGTTTCCTTTGTTACATCTACAACCAGCAAAATTCGTTTTACGGTAGCGGTTGGATTGCCAACTACGAGTCCAACGCAATCCCAATCAGCAGCAGAGTTAGCTGGATACTTTTGCTCAAGTAGCTGGGTAATATCCCCGAGAGTCAGATTACTCATACTCCGAGCCTATTGTGAAAGTTAGGAAACTTGTACAGAGGTTTTGGCAAGGCCCATCCAGTAACCGTCAATTACGACATCGGCTGCAGTATTCATATCCGCACTAGCGCCAAGGGTAACAAATAAGGGTGATAGATGTTCAACGGTCGGATGGGCATACGGCATGCCTGGCGCTAACTCTCGATAGTTCACTAGGGTATCCAAATCTGCTCTGGCAATTGCCTCGCGTGCCCAATGATCAAATTCGATGCTCCAACTAGGTGGCACAGCCTCGATTCGCCAGTCCCGAAGAAATGGCAGGCCGTGAGTGAGAAAACCGCTACCGATAATCAAGACGCCGTGCTCTCGAAGCGTTGCTAACCGCTTTCCGAGTTCGATTAACTCGTCTGGCTTATGCGTTGGGATCGACATTTGCAAGACCGGAATGTCTGCATCTGGATACATAGCCAACAATGGTACGAAGGCCCCATGGTCCAAGCCACGATTTTTCTGTTGGTTCAATCTCGTTTCAGTGGGAAGTATGCTACCGAGCAAATTGAGTAACTCACTTGAATCAGGTGACTGGTACTCAAGGTTGTAATACTTTGGATCAAAGCCACTGAAATCATAAATAAGTGGCGTAGCGAAATCTGTAGCACCGACAGTTAGCGGCGCTGACTCCCAGTGTGCTGAAACAATCAGGATTGCTTTTGGCTTGGCCATGGATTGAGTAAGGGCCGCCAACTCGCCTTTCCAAATTGGATCATCCACCAGCGGCGGCGCACCATGACCGATGTACAAGGCTGGCAACAATTCATCATTCGCAGCAAGACCCATTGAATTCTCCAAATAGTTGAAACTTAAACCATTTCTACAAACAAGATAACACCTGAAAGTATTCCTGGGGGAAATTTACCGGCGCAGATTAGGGACAAAGAGGTCTGCCAGAGAATAGAAACAGGCGATCCGCATTGATTTGGACAACTATATCGGTGGGCGCTAAGGGACTCGAACCCCTGACCCTCTCGGTGTAAACGAGATGCTCTAGCCAACTGAGCTAAGCGCCCGGGTCACACTGTTACCAGCGCTGTACTACCTTACCTGCCAGAGGTTGAACTGACAAAGTTGGTAGACGAGGCAGCATTTTTAGACCAGCCTCAAAATTGAGATGTCGTGCACTGGAGAGTCTCGGGTCTACTCCAGCGCACGACTAACTTTGATTGTCCGCCTGTGCTGGATTAAGCGCACCTTTTAGCAAAAAAGTGTTAGCCCTCAAGGGATTTTTTTAGTTGAAATCGGTACTGATTTAGCAACAAATATTAATCGAGGTTGGCAAGTGCGGATTCGTAATCATCGGCATTTCGAGCTTCACCTGGGCCATTGATAACTGCCCATCGTACGATGCCCAATTTATCGATCACAAAAGTTCCGCGGATTGCAAATCCTAGTTGCTCATTAAATGATCCAAATGAGCTTGCCACTGCACCATGTGGCCAATAATCCGCAAGTAGTGGATAAGAAATACCTTCCTGATCAGCAAAAACTTTTTGGGCAGCAGAACTATCGCAAGAGATGCCTAGGACTTGCACATCCTCACTTTCAAAAATCTGTTTACGATCGCGCAACTCACACAACTCGTCTGTACAGATGCCGGTAAATGCCATTGGGAAGAAAACTAAAACGACATTCTTTTTGCCTCGGTAATCAGACAGGGTTACTTCCTGTCCAAATTGATTCTTTAATGTGAAATCTGGAGCCTCTTGCCCAACTAACGATGACATCTTTCCTCAATTCTCAAACTGAATTTAACAGGACTTTAACGGCGCGCTTTATGTGAGACCAATCGAGTGCCCTGCCAATCGGCAGCTGCATTGATGGTGCTGGTGGTGGCTAGCCCAACAGTTGGGGCTGCGTCCGCGATGTCGCTCGGCTCAATGTGGCCGGGCCTGCCAACTTTTGGCGTCATTAACCAAATGACGCCAGTTTCAGTCAGCTCAACTAGCGCGTCCATCAGCGCGTCGACCAAATCGCCATCATCGGCGCGAAACCAAAGCAGTACGCCGTCAACGACGTCCTCGTACGATTCATCAACCAGTTCGGCAACTGTTGCCACCGCTTCTGAGACTGCCTGTTCGCAGTCATCTGCGAATCCAACTTGCTGGATTACTAGTCCCTCGGTAAAACCGAATTTACCTGCCAACCCTTGGGTTGCCCCTTCTTGCGAACTCACATCCCTAGTCCACAGGAGTATCGATAAATAAGCAACTCATTGCCCAATATTCATCACCCTGCCCTTTTTGCACAGCACCTACAAAACTCGGTGCCACTTCGCCAATCAGCCCCCTTATCCGCCACAATAGGAGATGCAAAGGTCTAATCACTGGCGGTTTAGATGCTGAACAACGGCAGTCCTCTCCAGTGCAATCCGTGAGCCTGCGAACCAGGACCACCGACATGAAAGCAAGGGTGCGCAAGTGACTACTAGTCCAGATCGCGATTCGCTACTGGCTAACGCCATCTCTACTCAATATTTCGATAGCAATCCAGAAGAGACTCGAGAATGGCGCGAATCACTTGATGCACTTATTGCAAAACACGGTGAACACCGCGCTAGGCAGATTATGTTGTCGTTGCTGAAACACTCCGCGCATAGCAACGTCGGTATGCCAAACATTACGACCACCGATTACATCAACACTATTGCGCCAGATGAACAGCCAGAATTTCCAGGCAATGAAGAGTATGAACGACGCATTCGGGCCTACACCCGGTGGAATGCGGCAATTATGGTGCATCGTGCCCAACGACCAGGAGTTGGCGTTGGTGGCCACATTTCAACTTATGCGTCCAGTGCTCTGCTGTATGAAGTCGGCTTTAACCATTTCTTCAAAGGTTCCGATCATGCTGGTGGTGGCGATCAGATTTTCTTCCAGGGTCATGCCTCGCCTGGCATGTATTCTCGTGCCTACCTAGAAGGTCGTCTTAGCGAAGAGCGGCTCGACTCATTCCGTCAAGAACTTTCGGGTGCCCCACATGGCTTGCCAAGCTATCCACATCCAAGATTAATGCCCGAGTTTTGGCAGTTCCCAACGGTCTCTATGGGTCTTGGTCCGCTCAACGCGATCTACCAAGCAAGATTCAACCGCTATTTGCAGCACCGTGGCATAAGGGACACTTCTGAACAGCACGTCTGGGCGTTCCTTGGTGATGGTGAAATGGATGAAGTTGAATCGCTTGGAGCGCTAGGCATCGCTGCCCGAGAAGGGCTAGACAATTTAACTTTCGTTATTAACTGCAACTTGCAACGACTTGATGGTCCAGTGCGCGGCAACGGAAAAATCATTCAGGAACTTGAGGCGCACTTCCGCGGTGCAGGTTGGAATGTAATCAAAGTTGTCTGGGGAAGTGGCTGGGACGAACTGCTGGCTAAAGATACTGACGGTGCACTTATCGACTTAATGAATCGCACACCTGATGGTGACTTCCAAACTTTCAAGACTGAAAGTGGAGCTTTCGTTCGGGATAATTTCTTTGGCCGCGATCCTCGCACAAAGGCATTGGTTTCCGACTGGTCGGATGAAAAAATCTGGGGACTGCGTCGTGGCGGTCACGATGTAAAGAAGCTTTACGCTGCCTACGCAGCTGCGTTAGCGCATAAGGGAACGCCTACAGTAATTTTGGCTAAGACCATTAAAGGTTGGACCCTTGGTTCACACTTCGAAGGTCGCAATGCCACACACCAAATGAAGAAACTCACGGTCGACGATTTGCGTAAGTTCCGCGACACTCTGGAAATCCCTGTTGCAGACGATCAGCTCGATCCTTACTTGCCACCGTATTTTCATCCTGGACAGGACCATCCACACATCCAGTATTTACACGAACGTCGAGCAGCTCTTGGTGGATACACTCCAGCGCGCCGAGGCAAATCAAGGGCGTTGACCTTGCCTGGTGATGAGTTGTATCAGGATGTTAAAGGTGGTTCAGGCAACCAACTTGTGGCCACCACGATGGCTTTTGTCCGGCTGTTGCGTGACTTGCTACGCGATCCAAATATCGGTAAGCGGATTGTCCCGATCATTCCAGACGAAGCTCGAACTTTCGGCATGGATAGCTTCTTCCCGACGCTAAAGATTTATTCTCCTCACGGCCAGCAGTACATGTCTGTTGATCGCGAACTGATGCTTTCTTACAAAGAATCTGAAGTTGGACAAATTTTGCACGAAGGAATCAACGAGGCTGGATCGGTTGCCTCGTGGACTGCGGTAGCCACCAGCTACTCGACACAAGACGAGCCCATGATTCCGATTTACATTTTCTATTCCATGTTTGGCTTCCAGCGCACCGGGGATGCATTCTGGCTCGCTGGTGATCAGATGGCTCGTGGCTTCGTTTTAGGCGCAACCGCTGGTCGCACCACGCTAAATGGTGAAGGCTTACAGCATGAAGATGGACATTCACATCTGCTGGCTGCCACAAACCCTGCTGTGGTTTCTTACGATCCGGCCTTCAGTTTTGAAATCGCGCACATCATGCAAGATGGACTACGCCGCATGTACGGTGAAGATTCTGAAAACATCTACTACTACTTAACCGTCTACAACGAGCCCATTGCGCAACCAGCTGAACCTGAAAATGTTGATGTAGCCGGCATTTTGCGCGGTCTTTATCTGTATGCACCGGGTAAGCAGGATGGACCCAAGGCACATGTGTTGGCATCGGGCGTGGCTGTGCCTTGGGCACTTGAGGCGCAACAGATTTTGGCTAACGAGTGGGGCGTATCTGCTGACATTTGGTCTGTTACCTCATGGAATGAACTTCGCCGCGATGGACTAGAAGTTGACCGCCACAACTTACTTAATCCCAACGACAAGCGCACTGCTTATGTTGCAGAAAAACTTGCGGGCATCAACGGCCCGGTAATTGCGGTCTCGGACTACATGCGTGCGGTCCAAGACCAGATTCGTGAGTGGGTACCGACAGATTTTGTTTCGCTAGGAACAGACGGTTGGGGTATGTCAGATACGCGCGGCGCACTTCGTCGTCACTTCTTGGTTGATGCCCAGAGTATTGTTGTCCGGACTCTAACCGCACTAGCAAAGCGTGGTGAAGTCGAGTCCCATGTACTGCAAGAAGCGATTGACCGGTATCAACTAGCCGATCCAAAGGCCGCCAATGCGGGTAACACTGAAGGTGGCGGCTGATTTTAGGCCCTTACCGTCAGTTGCTTGATTGACCTGTCAGACTTAATACATGACTGAGTCTTCGCTGTATTTGAGTGCCGAGCGCTTAGATGCCGAGCGCAGTGTTCTGGCTCGTCGAGTACACCGCATGACTGGCGCTCTAACAAGTTCAGCAATGTCTCGGATGGAAGATTCTGTCCCTTGGTTTCAGGCACTGTCTGCCAACGAACGCGCATCAGTTGGCTCAATCGTCGAAGCGGGCGTCAATTCATTTGTTGACTGGTTTGGCTCTGAGCGCATCAATACCTCAGATGTCGGTGGTTTGTTTGCCAATGCTCCGCGAGAACTTGCCCGAGCCTTGACTCTGCAACAGACCGTTGAGTTGGTGCGCACCATCATGTCGGTAGTTGAAGAATCGGTCGCCGAAATCGCCGGTGACAACCGGATTCGGCAGGCCTACCTGCGTGAATCTTTATTGCGCTACTCGCGCGAAATCGCATTTGCTGCCGCAGAAGTATTCGCCAGTGCTGCTGAGTCAAGAGGTGCCTGGGATGCGCGACTTCAGGATTTGATGCTTGATGCCATCGTCTCAGCTGAGCCCGAACATACAATCGAATCGCGAGCATCGGCTGCCGGCTGGCACATCGATCAGCCAGTTACTACTTTGGTCGGCCCTGTCCCCCAAAGTCGAATGCCCGTCGAAACTCATATCGAGCAGATTCGTCGCACTGCGCGAAATCAGAATTTGGATGTCTTAGTCGGCATCCAGAGTAACCAAATGATTATTGTGCTCGGGGCAAGTGCAGAGAAGTATCTCTCGACAACAAAAATAAAACCATTTCTCACCCACTTCGGTCCAGGAACAATCATCAATGGACCGATTGTTGCCAATATCAGGATTGCTAACGCAAGTGTGCAGCCAGCGTTGTCCGCTTACCGAGCAACTGCGCTTGTGAAGCCTACTGACCGGGTGCTCAGTCACGATGAACTTATTTCAGCTCGTGTGCTAACTGGTGATCGAGAAGCATTGCAACCGCTGATTACAAAGTTGAATAACGAACTGCGCGAAGACGTGCGCGAAACTCTAGCTACTTACCTCGAGCAAGCCCCAACAATCGAGGGCTGTGCTCGGCAACTCTTTGTCCATGTGAACACCGTGCGCTATCGTCTCAAGCGAGTCGGCGAGGTAACGGGCTTTGACCCTCTGAGTCCACAAGACGCTTTAACTCTGCGGTTGGCGCTAATGTTGGGGAGATTGGGCTAGTTTTGTAGGATACCTACAAATAAATGCAGTAGAATTTAGTGATTCGCTTGCTCATTTAGCGAAACTCTATACGGAAGACTAGAGAACGTGCTTGCAGTTGTTGCCCCAGGTCAAGGATCCCAAACCCCCGGTTTTTTGACCCCTTGGCTAGAGGTTCCGCGCTTTAAGGATCGCATGCGTTGGCTCGGTACTGTGGCGGGTCTGGATTTGGTAACGCACGGCACTGTCAGTGATGCCGACACTATCAAGGACACATCTATTGCCCAGCCCCTGATTGCCAGCGTGGGCATGGTTTCCCTACTTGAGCTTTTCCCGAATCGTGGTCAAGCGCTACAGCAGGTAAGTGTTGGCGCTGGTCACAGCATGGGTGAAATTACTGCTGCGACAGCGGCTCATGTGCTCAGCGCCGAACAGGCCATGGTTTTTATTCGCGAACGCGCCAATGCCATGGCTAAAGCAGCAGCCGTAACCCCGACCGGTATGACCGCGGTGCTGGGTGGCAATCGTGCTGATGTATTAGCAACAATCAAAAAACTAGGTTTAACTGCAGCAAACGATAACGGTGGTGGCCAGATAGTAGCCGCCGGAACTCTAGACGAACTTGCTGTCTTAGCGGCTAACCCCCCGGAAGGTGCCCGGATTCGCCCACTTGCGGTTGCTGGGGCGTTTCACACAAACCACATGGCGCCGGCAGTTAAAGTCCTGGCTAACCATGCAAAGGCAATTAGCACTGAGGATTCGCGAATTAACCTGCTCTCAAATGCCGATGGCACGGTGGTGCATGATGGTCGCACGGTGTTACGCCATCTTGTTCGCCAGGTTAGCCATCCTGTTCGCTGGGATCTGTGTATGCAGACCATGCTTGACCTAGGGGTAACTGGCCTAATTGAGCTGCCCCCGGCCGGAATTCTGGCTGGCCTGGCAAAGCGCGGTATGCCTGGCGTAGAGACCTTCACACTCAACACTCCTGAAGATTTGCCAGCGGCTACCGAGTTTGTGGCTAAACATGGAACCCCTAGCAACATCAAAGACTTGCCTACCTGGCGTGTGGTGCTCTCGCCGATAAAAGGGGTATTCGAGCGCATTTGCACTGCTGAAGTTGGCACCGAACTCGATGAAAACACCCGTATTGGAGTGGTGCATGCCGATGGCGAGACTTACCCAGTTGAAGCCCCTTACGGCGGCAAGATCGGCGAATGGTTGGTTGCTGATGGTGCTGAGGTAAATCCAGGTGAACTCATTGTTCGACTCAAGCCAGGCAGTGAAGCATGGTAGTAATCGCCACACCCCACGCGACTTCGCATGCGGGACTGCTCGGACTTGGAAGTTACCGACCCACTCGAGTTGTTCCTAACACCGAGCTAGTAGCGCGAATTGAGTCGTCTGATGAGTGGATTCGCGAGCGCTCTGGCATCATCGAACGCCGCTATGCCGCCCCCGAAGAAACAGTTTCTAGTATGGCAATGGCGGCAGCATTGGCTGCGCTTGCCGATGCAAAGGTTTCAGCAAGTGAGATTGATTTGGTTGTGCTAGCAACCTTCACTCATCGTTATGCCACTCCGTCGGCGGCAGCTGAAGTCAGCGCTGCAATCGGAGCGACAAATGCCGCAGCCGTGGATGTTGGCGCGGCTTGTGCTGGCTTTGCTTATGCGATTGGTCTGGCCGACGCAGCAGTGCGCGCTGGCACTGCCAAAAAAGTATTAGTGGTTGGGTCCGAAAAAATTAGCGAAGTCATTGACTTTGATGATCGAGGCACGGCCTTTCTTTTTGGCGATGGCGCTGGCGCAGTTGTGATCGGGCAGACAGCCGAGCAAGGCATCGGGCCCACCGTTTGGGGCGCAGATGGCAGCCAAATGGAGGCCATCATCATGAGCCCAGATACCTTTACCGCGGGCCGAGAAAAGACTAACTCTGTGCTGACCATGCAAGGTCAAACGGTGTTCCGCTGGGCCATTAGTTCGATGGGCGATGTCTGCCAGCGCGCGTTAGCCGCGGCCCAAGTAACTCCGGCAGACATAAAAGCTTTCGTGCCGCATCAAGCCAACATGCGAATAACCAACGCACTTGTTAAGACACTCGGATTCCCAGAAACAGTGGCTATTGCTCGTGACATCGAGTCTGCTGGCAATACTTCTGCTGCTTCTATCCCACTAGCACTAGATCGACTCAGAGAGCAAGGGGAAGTCGCTTCTGGCGACCTAGTCTTGCTCGTTGGATTCGGTGCTGGTCTAGCCTTTGCAGCGCAAGTTGCTCGGGTCCCCTAAGTTCCGGTTACCGCGAGGTAAACGGTAGCAATTCGTAAACCCACGGATTGCCGTCACCAAGAAGGAGAAACACATGTCACAGGAAGACGTATTAGCCGGTTTGGCTTCTATCGTGAACGAAGTTGCTGGCATTCCAGCAGAAAGCGTTGAGATGGAAAAGTCTTTTGTTGATGACCTAGACGTTGACTCATTGTCAATGGTTGAAGTTGTCATGTTGTGCGAAGAGAAGTTTGGCGTAACCATTCCAGACTCAGAGGTTAAGAACCTAAACACTGTTGCCGACGCAGTAAATTACATCACTGCGAACAAGCAGTAATCAGATCTTTGGTGTGGTGGGTGGCCATTAGCTACCCACCACCTAGATCCAATTAAGAAGCTTAAATTACCTGAACAAATTTGAAGGAAGGTCGACATCATGAGTCGCACCGTTGTCGTAACGGGTCTTGGAGCTACTACCCCACTAGGTGGTGACGTTCCAACAACTTGGGCTGGGTTGCTTGCCGGTAAGTCTGGGGCAATCCTTTTAACCGAAGAAAGGTTTGCTGAGTTGCCAGCGCGCATCGCTGCACCGGTAGCAGTGGATCCCAGTGAAGTTTTGGAAGCACACCAAATCCGAAAGATGGACCGCTCACAGCAACTAGCGCTGATTGCTGCTCGTGAAGCTTGGGCAGATGCTGGCGCTCCAGGGGTAGACCAAGAGAGGCTCGGCGTTGCGGTGGCTACCGGAGTTGGTGGTGCTGTGTCGCTGATGGAGCAGTACGAAATTCTTCAAACTAAAGGTCCGTCGCGCGTCTCGCCGATGACCGTGCCGATGCTCATGCCAAATGGCCCAGCGGCAGTTCTCGGCTTAGAGTTTGGCGCAATGGCTGGAGTTCATACTCCGGTTTCAGCATGCGCATCTGGTGCTGAGGCAATTGGCTACGGTGCTGAGATGATTCGCACCGGGCGCGCTGATGTCGTAATCTGCGGAGGAACTGAAGGTTGCATCCATCCACTTACCTTGGCAGCCTTCGGTGCAATGCGCGCACTCTCAACCCGCCATGATGATCCAGCAAGTGCGTCACGTCCGTTTGATGTGAACCGCGATGGATTTGTCATGAGCGAAGGGGCCGGCATTGTTGTCTTAGAGTCGGCAGAACATGCCGCTGCTCGTGGCGCAAAAGTTTATGGAATCTACGGTGGTCAAGGTTTGGCTGCTGACGCCCATCACATTGCGCAGCCAGAACCAGAAGGTCGTGGCGTAATGTTGGCGATAAATCGGGCTCTTGTTGATTCAGACTTAACGCCTAGTGATATCGTTCACATCAATGCCCATGCCACAAGTACGCCGGCTGGCGATGTTGCTGAGGCTAAGGCAGTGCGCAAAGTTCTTGGCTTGCATGCTGATCATGCAAGCGTTACCGCGGTGAAGGGCGCAACCGGCCACCTGCTTGGCGGCGCAGGTTCCCTGGCTGCGATTGCGACAATTCTTGCACTCAAAGATCGTGTAGCACCGCCAATAGCTAACTTGACCGATGTTGATCCAGAAGTTGATATCGATGTAATAGTTAAAGAGCCACGAAACTTGCCTGCCGGTGATATTGCTGGGATGAGCAATTCATTTGGTTTTGGTGGGCACGATGTTGTGCTGACCTTTAAGAGCAACTAGCCAACTTGATGGAGCCAGCGAACACTCATGGCTTCGCTGGCATTTCGAAACGGCTCGAGTTCTCGATCCCAAGGCCCGCCTAAAAGTTCATCTAGCACTTCGGTAAGTGACTTACCTTCAGCAACTGCGGTATTAACAGCAGATCTGGCCTTATCTTCCTCAACATATGCCTGTCCATAAACCCCCATGGGCGTGCGCAAAATGCCAAGCGATGGCGTGCAGACATAGCGTTGACCGTCAAAGCCTTGACAGGGTTCTTGGGTTACTTCAAATCGAATGTGTGGAAATGCGCGAAGCGCGGAAACTAGACGCTCTGTTACTTCAGGGGCACCGGCCCAAGATAGTTCGGAGCGAACTGCTTGATTAACCACCGGCTGGTCAACCCATTCGAGATTGACTTGGCTGCCAAGTACATTGCCAATCGCCCACTCTAAATGAGCGCATAATGCCCGCGGGGTGCTGTGAATGAAAATCACACCTCGGGTTGTCGCTGATGTCGCCATCGGCTTCCTCCATTCGTTGCTGCCACATGCCTTCCCCAGCGTGGGCCCGCACCAAATGGTTTGTTAGCCCGAGAATAGCCCCTGCACCTGACTTTTGGCTAGTTTTTTGGGCAAATTGGGGTCTGGGGAATCGTGGAAGTCGAAATTGGCCAGATATCTAAGGGAGATTTGGATCTAGCTATTTTTACTGTGTCGCCGCCGACCAGTCCTGCAACTTATCCCAGAGGCGGTCCCAGCCTTTATAGGTTCGCGTCTCTGGGCTGACCGCCTGCAGGGTTTGGGCGATATTTGCCTGAAATTCTGGATAGCGTTGCGCAATAGCTGCCAGTGAATCTACATAGGTTCGAATCGTAAATAGCACATCCTTGGAAACTGGCAATACCCGCAAAGTTTGACGCTCGATGCGTAGGTAGAGATTTTGGGCAAACTGCGCAAGCGAGGACTCTGGATCAAGCTCGCCACTGATTACCCGGGGCTGAAATAGTTCGGGATTGTCCAGAATGGTCCAATTCAATCGCCAGACTGGACGCTCGACATCAAACTTGTCGAACATCGCATCAGTAGCCGGCCCGATGCGCTGGGCATAATGCGGAACTGGTGCATGAATTTGTGCAAGGGAGGTGCCAATTTTCTCAGTCAGGTCCCAGCGACTAGGAAAGCAAACCGAGGCAGCAGTTAGCTTCCACTGGCCAGCCAACTTCGACATGACGCACAAGTCTTCTTGTACCAGCAAGCTTGCCGAATGTAGTGGGTGCAACTCGGGTTCGAACACCTGATTTGATACATCGCAGTGGCTTAGTTGATTACTGATAAGTTCCAGAGTCTCAGTGCTGCCCACCAGGCCCTCTGGTAGGACGGCAAAAACCTGCTCGGCCTGTTCGGCATATAGTTTTCGCTTTAAGGCAATCTCATCGCCATAGTTATCATCGCGTTCGAGCCAATTTTCCAGATTTAGTGCCCGCAATCCCATGGAAATCGTGAATGGTCTGCCATCAAGCGGCAGATACTGATCGAAATTTTTAGGCACAGTTAATCTTTACACCAAAGCTTGCGGTGTGTCAGCAATTAGACCGGTGTGAGCAGCTACTTACTGTTACTTGACCGTGGTGGCTACCGTTGAATAGATCTCGTATTGCAATGGCTTGAGGGTTAAAGAGAGATCGCCATTGATTGTGGTAGCAGCGCCGTCTGAATATCGGAATAACCTTTGGTTGGTCAGCCCGGTAGTGACAGTAACTGTTTGTGACTGATCTTTGGAAATATTCATCACAACGAGCACGGTGTTGCCGTTCTTGGTTCGAGTAAATGAAATAACCTTGTCAGCACTGTTAGGCACTTCAACTACATCACCGCCAAAGTTTCCACTGGCCAGTGCTTCATTTTTTGCCTTCAGGTCAAAAAGTTTGGTGTAAAACCTAATCCACGGCGATGCTGTGTTCCAAGTAGTTGACACCTTTGGGTTAAGCGCTGTTGGCCAAACAATAGGATCTTTCAAGAAAAATTCGAGTCGTCGAGACAGTCCAATCTCTTGTCCGTTGTAGAGCATTGGGATGCCCTTCCACAGCGCAGTCAAAGTTGTGGTTGCGGCGACGGCGGGGCTATCAGTACATAGCGAACCACTGGACTTGTTGCAGCCCATCCGCTCAAACTCGGTACCATACCAAGCGTTCCAGTCGTGATTTGTTATGAAGTTGGTCGGATATGTATTTGCCGGGTAGTACGAAGTTAAGCGCTGTACCTGATAAGTGAAGTTACCCTTTGAGCCACCGCCTTGGCCAACGCTATTCAGGAAGCTGTACAGGAACGGCAAGTTGTAATCCGAGACAAAAGCGCTTTGTAGCAACGCTTGATAACTATCCGCTTCAGCCAGGAAAAATAATGGCTTGATTGCATTCAGCGTTGTCGCCATCTGATCCCAGTTATCAAGTGAGATGTATGGGGAACTTGCATAATCAAGTCGGAAACCATCAACGTCATAACCAGTCACCCAAAATTTCATCGCGTTGATCATAGCTGTGCGCATCGCAGCATTGCTGAAATCAAGTTGTACCACGTCCGCCCAGTCAGCCATTGGCGGCTTCATTTTGCCTGTTGAATCGGTGAGGTAATAAGGCTTATTGTTTGCAGTCCAAACATTGTCCCAAGCGGTGTGGTTGATTACCCAGTCAAGGACAATTTTGATGCCAAGCGCGTGCGCTGTATTTACCAGCAGTTTAAAGTCGGCAAGGGTTCCGTAATCGGGACTGACTGCCTGATAGTCCTTTACCGAGTATGGTGAGCCCTTGCAGGTCATGGAGGCAGGTGGCGTGACATTGGCATTTACCGAGGAGGTGCACTTGCGATTAAGTGTGCCAATCGGGTGAATTGGCATCAGGTACACAACTGTGATGCCCATTGCCTTCAAGCGAGCCAGATTATCGGTGACTCCCCTAAAGGTTCCAGCTGGCGTAAAGTCGCGCACATTCACCTGATACATGACTGCATTCTTGGTCCAGGCAGGGTCAGCTGGGCGCGGTGGGTTTAATGCACTGTTTATGTCCTTGTAAATCCGAGCGTCGCCAGCGCGTAACCAGATTTGTGTGCTGGATCCAAAGTTTTTAACAAATCGGTCGCTGCCTACATCTTTATTCCACGAATTCTTCTGGTGGACTATGAAACCAACTGAAGTGACAGCGCGGGTGTAGGTGATTGTGGCTATGCAGCCAAAGGCATCCATGCCAGTGAATTCAAAATCCTTACCTACCTGACCTGGCTTATCTTCCCAAGACCAGATAACCCAGTTGACCTTGTTCGCATCTGTGGCCCGATAGTGAATGGTCACCGTTGTCGTAGCTGTTGGCGATGGAGTTGGCGTAGCGCTAACCGAAGATATCGGCGCTGGAGATGTCGAAACACTTGGGGTTGGAGTTGCTCCTGGATTGCAAGACGCGGGCGCAGGCAATTGTGCCAAGGTAACTGCTGAAGTCTGTGATGTTGCGGCAATGTTTATGCCAAGCGTCAGCAGCAGAATTACCGCTGCCAAAATTGCGGTGGACTTACGAATTTGCGTGCTAAGACCCATCATGATTGTCACTTTAACAACCAGCCAGATGGTAATCCCATTCATTCAGGTAACACATTCGTTACCAACTAATTTCTCTTTTTCATTATTGACTTTGTTTAGGCAAATTCACTCAGATTGCAAAAGAAATGGTGCGCGAACCACGGGAAGGAAGGAGTGGTTCGCGCACCTCTGGGTAACAACAATTAGGTGTGCGTGATGGGGATCGTTGTTGTTACCTCATTTACCTCTGGCATCGGAATTCGAACGGTTAGTAGACCAGCGTGATAGCTTGCCTTTACCTTGTCCTTATCCGTGCCAGCAGGTAAAACAAAATCGCGAATAAAAAGTCCATAGTGAAATTCACTGCGAAAGGCATCTACGCCCTGATGTTCGCGCTCTTCACTGCGACGAGCCTGAATGCGAAGGCGGCCTTCGGTCATCGTTATTTTCACATCCTTATCCGGATCAATTCCAGGGATTTCAGCCTTAACTATGAGTTCGCCATCTTCTACATATTCTTCAACTCGCATTGTTGCCACATCGCTATCCAATTCAAATAGTCGAGGTGTCCAATCGAATAAACCCAAGGAATCTCGGATTGCTAAATCTGACATGTTCTTTCCTCTCTCTGAAGCAACTGAACCTTGGGGAAGTAGTCGAATTGACTCTGGTTCAGTTGCGTACTTTCACCATAAGCAAGTTAAAAACAGAAAAATTGCTTTTAGGTCATGTGCGAGAGATAGCCCTTTGCATACCCAGGCATTCGGCAAATTCTCTAGACTCTCTTGTATGCGAATTCGAGAAGCACAACCTAACGAAGCCCACCAGATTTTAGACTTCATCAGGGATCTGGCGATCTATGAAAAAGCGCCTGATGAAGCGTTAGCAACCATTGAAGATATTGAGAAATCATTTTTCTGCGATCACCCGCAAGTATTTTGCAATTTTGTTGAAGTTGAAAGCCAGGTTGTTGGGTTTGTTGTCTGGTACCTGAACTATTCAACTTGGACTGGCACGCACGGGATTTATGTGGAAGATCTATTTGTCAGACCGGAGTATCGAGGCAACGGATACGGAAAGGCTTTGCTAAGTTACTTGGCCAATATTTGTGTTTCTAGAGGGTACGAAAGGCTACAGTGGTGGGTCCTGGATTGGAATATGCCGGCCATTGATTTCTACGAATCACTGGGCGCAGAAGCTATGAACGAGTGGACTGTAATGCGCGTTCAGAAAGACGCGCTATCCCGATTAGCCGCCTTGCCCAACTAGTACATCCGTTGTTTTTAGTCTGCGGATTACACGATAAACTTAAGCGTTCGGGGGCGGTAGCTCAGTCGGTCAGAGCATCGGACTCATAATCCGTGGGTATGAGTCAAGGCGTAAAAAAC
>RFTJ01000013.1 GCA_009923495.1 Actinomycetota bacterium | reverse complement strand
CCGCAAATGTTGGCTGAGATTTTAAAACCACTCGAGTCGCATCATTGGCTTTTTCTAGTGGCTACTGCTTTCATAACCATGTTATTTGGAATGATTTTGGAAGGATTGCCTGCGGCAGTTGTGTTGATCCCTGTGGTTTTTCCAATAGCTGAACAGATTGGCATCAACCCTATTCACTTTAATATTGTTCAAACAGCTGCAGTAGGTATTGGTTTATTTATGCCGCCCATGGGTGTGGGTTTGCTTATGGCATTAAAGTTTGCAGGGTTGTCTGTGGGGCAGCACTTTAGAACCTACGTACCTTACATGGGTGCTTTGTTTGTGGGTTTGGGTTTGATTATTTGTATACCGGAAATATGTTTGGTGCTACCTAGAGCGGCAGGCCTAATTCGATAATTTTTACTGGAGTCTTTTTTTTAATAGGACTTCTCGAGCTTTGAAAGAAATGAGTGATTTTGGTGCGCGCATTTCTCTTCTAAGACATTTGTAAATTTAACAATTAGCGTGTCAGTGGTCAGCGATCGAGTGTTCCGAAAATTTCATTTCAGATGAACGTAGCGCTCTGTGTTTGGTTAGGTTTTTCAAGATTCCTGCATCAAGAGTACTACTGATTCCAACCTCTTCAAAGGATCTAATTCGCTAAGGAGTTGGAGTTTTTGTTCAGAGCTAATTGAGATGGCTTCCGCGTAGCGATTTGCCAGCCACCCGCATTGATCCAAGTGGTAAGGCGCAAAGATAGGTAGCTTGTTGATGACGCCTTGTTGCTGTGCAGACGCGATAACTTTGCCAAGTCTGTCAGCGTGGGTCTGCGAGGCTGCGGGCACTTCAACTTCTGGGTCTTGCGCTATGTAGGTCACGCTTCCTTGCCATACCCCATATGGTCCGGGTTGCACATTGTGTAATTGAAAGCGCAAACCCCCCTGGCATAAGACCCTAAAGAACGTGGGTTGGACTTGATCAAACTCTCTAATATGTGCCATGCAACCAAAGTTATGCATAGAAGGCACTTGACCTGGAACTTGGACTTCGCTGCCATCTTTAATCCATGCCACTCCAAACGGCTGTTGTTGGTGGTGGCACCTTTTGATAAGGTCAAGGTAGCGCACTTCAAAAATTTGAAGTGGCAGCATCCCATCAGGGAATAGGCCATGTGAGAGTGGAAAGAGGGGAATAGTGTGTTGCACGGTTGCGGTCTTTATCATTTGAGTCATGCAGTGATGCTCAAGATTTTCACTCCAATTCAATTTAGAAATTATTAAATGTCTACTGAATTGGGGAAATGCCAGTTGCAAGCATTGAGGTTTAAATTAAATTAAAAAATCAATTTAAAACTATTTTCTTGAACTTCAATCGCGTCTAGCTTTTTACCCACCATATCGGGCACGTGGTAAACAGAAGTTCCATCCAATAGCGTGAGTAAGGTGCTGTTTAGAGTCCCAGCGATAGTGCTTGACAACTCTTTGCCATCAGCAGTTGTAAGCTTCAAAATATTGACCTTTGAAATTTCAATATCTCCCTTCTCCTTGTTCCAAACTGGCTGCGTGTCTACACAAAATTCGCCCGACCGCTGTGGAAGCTTACTAGCCCAAGTTCCACACAATTCAATCTTTTGGCGTTCTTTGCTGAATTTGGTATGACTTTGGAATGCTTAGAGAAAGAGCCGCTACTGTTTGAATAGCAAAAAGTAGTGCTACTGTGATCAATAACTTGTTGTACTGCATCATATTTTTAACGGATTAAATAGCGTTTATACCAGTAACTAACCAACCACTTTTGTAGTTTTACTCAGCGACATATTACAGACCCCTTTAAATGCCCCTAGCTGAGCACCGACCACTTCGTGGAAAGTTTGATGACATGCGCTGTGACATTGCTCAGACTATCATTCATTAAATTTTGGTGAAACTACTTTTAGGATAATTCAATGTACAAATTAAATCCACTGCCAGCAGCCATCGATCCGCAGTTGTTAAAACTTCTAGTTCAAGCGGAGCCCGCAGTGATAGGACACTTTCGCTATACAGGGTTTATGTGCCCTGACATTCGTGCACTTTTTCAGGATCGTCGCGTTGCAGGCACCGCCATCACCATTAGAGTTCCCGGCATGGATGGAGCAATGGTTCACTATGCCGTTGGTCAGGCGCGCCCGGGCGATTTCATCGTAATCGACCGCTGCGGTGACATGTCGATTGCCTCGCTTGGCGGTGCAGTTGCGTACGCAGCTCGGGCTGCTGGGGTGGCTGGCATAGTCGTTGACGGACTGGTCACTGACTTGGGTGAATTGCGCCAGTATGGTGTACCTGTATGGTCTCGTGGGACTTCAGCTGTGACTGTTAAGACTTTAGGACTTGGCGGTGAATTTGGCGTTACTGTCAGTTGCGGTGGTGTGGCAGTTAATCCAGGAGACGCTATCTTGGCTGACGAGAACGGCATACTGGTCATGCCACCAGAGGATATCGAATACTCAGTCCGCCGCGCGTTAAAGATGATGGAGGACGAAAAGCGCACGCTCGCCCGTATTGATGCTGGGGAAAAGTACCCAGACATAATGGGCACGACTCAGGTTATCCTCAATGTGCTCGAAAAGCAAAAACAGGCTTAAAAATCTAAGTCGACTTCCTTTCTTACATTAACAACAAGGGGTTCCCACATGATCAAATACTTACGCCTAAGCGTCTTGTTTTTCCTGATCCTAGGCTTTGGGGTTGCATCAGCTCAAACTTGGCCTACCGGGCCGGTCAAGGTCGTTGTGCCATTTCCACCCGGGGGAAGCGTTGACATGGTGGCACGCTTAGTCGCTAAGCGGCTTACTGACTCATTGGGGCAACCATTCGTTGTAGATAACCGCGCCGGCGCTTCTGGAAACATTGCCGCAGAATTTGTCGCAAAGACCAACCCAGATGGCAACACGATATTCGTCACAAGTTCCGGAGTTTTGGCTGCAAACATCCACTTGTTTAAAAGAACCGGCTTTGACCCATTCAAAGACTTCGCGCCGATCATCCGTCTAGTCAATCAGCCAAACATCCTGATGGTTCACCCTTCGGTGCCTGTGAACAGTGTGAAGGAATTGATCGCGCTGGCAAAGGCGCAGCCCGAAAAGGTCACTATGGGTAGCGCTGGTATCGGAACTGGGCAGGACATTGCTGCCAAGCAGTTTGAGATGGCGGCTGGTGTAAAAGTATTGCATGTCCCTTACAAAGGCGGGGCCCCAGCCTTGAATGATCTGCTTGGAGGTCAGATCCAGTCGATGTTTGAGACATCTTCGTTAGGCAAGCCATTTGGCACTTCTGGCATAGTCTTTTGGACCTGCATCAAGAACTCGAGATTGCTCTTGGTCTCGCGCAACTTAGTGAGCAGAAGTTCAATTGCCTGCTGCTGATCAAGCGCGTGAAGGACCCGGCGCAGTTTCCAGATAATCTTTAGTTCATCCGGTGCCATCAAGATTTCTTCACGACGAGTGCCCGAAGACTCAATGTCTACAGCTGGGAAGATCCGGCGGTCTGCAAGGCGACGATCGAGTTTAAGTTCCATGTTGCCCGTACCCTTGAACTCTTCGAAGATGACTTCGTCCATTCGAGAACCAGTCTCAACAAGTGCGGTAGCAAGAATTGTTAGTGAACCGCCCTCTTCGATGTTTCGAGCAGCACCAAAGAACTTCTTCGGTGGATACAAGGCTGCCGAGTCAACACCACCGGAAAGAATTCGACCAGATGCTGGAGCAGCAAGGTTGTAAGCACGACCAAGGCGAGTCATTGAGTCAAGAAGAACTACAACATCGTGACCCATTTCGACTAAGCGCTTCGCGCGCTCAATCGCAAGTTCAGCAATCATGGTGTGGTCTTCAGCAGGGCGATCAAAGGTTGAGGCAATAACCTCACCCTTAACGGAGCGCTGCATGTCGGTAACTTCTTCGGGACGCTCATCAACTAGCACAACCATCAAGTGAACTTCTGGGTTGTTTTCGGTAATGGCGTTTGCGATTTCCTGCAAAATTATGGTCTTGCCGGCTTTCGGTGGCGAAACAATTAGTCCGCGCTGACCTTTACCGATAGGTGCAACCAGGTCAATGACTCGAGTGCTCATATTGGTTGGTGAAGTTTCCAGGCGCAGCCGCTCTTGTGGGTAAAGCGGGGTTAACTTGCCGAAATCAACTCGATTGCGTGCTTCATCGGGTTCTTGGCCATTTACTGAATCCACTTTTACCAGGGGATTGAATTTTTGTGGACGGTCACCTTCGCGCGGTTGCTTAACCTGCCCAGTTACGGCGTCACCTTTTCGCAGACCAAAGCGCTTAACCAAGCCCATTGACACATAAACGTCATTTATCCCCGGCAAATAGCCTGAAGTGCGAACGAAGGCGTAGTTGTCCAAGATGTCAACGATGCCAGCAACCGGTAGCAGTACGTCATCTTCTGATACTTCAACTTCATAATCATTTCCACCACGGCGATTACCGCGGTCACCGCGGTCTCGACCGCGACGGTCCCGGCCACGATCATTACGGTCACCGCGGTTGTTGCGATCATTACGATCACCGCGGTCATTTGATTCATTGCGATATTCGCGGTCATTGCGGTTGTTTCGGTCGCGATTGCGGCCACGGCGATCATTATCGCCATCCGTGCCCTCGCCATCGCTTGACGCAACTGGTGCTTCGCTTACTTCTTCCTGAGCAGATTCAGTTTTGGTGCGACTCTTTGGCGCACCTGAATCCCGCTTTGCTGAGCGGCGAGCGCCGCCTGATGACTGTTTGGCGGAAATTGCCGAAATCAGGTCTGCTTTGCGCATTCCAGTGGCACCTTCGACGCCTAGTTTCGTGGCCAATGCCTTTAGTTCTGGCAATAGCATCGTGCTTAGCCCTTTATCAGGGGCAACTGTCTCGGTCACGTATGTGTCCTTTTAATGATGTGGATGTGAACAGTTCAACAACGAAAATCGTTGGGATTTCGAGGGAACATTGGCGAAAGATTTTCACCGACACCCAACCTTAGCACCAAGTCATCTGGAATTGCCAACATCGGGGGCAATTGGCAAAAAACATAAGGAATTCGGCAGTTTTAGCTAGTCAACTAGCAAGCCCGAATGAGCAATTTCCAACTTTTGGCTGGTGAATCCCAGTCCCCCAAGAATTTTGTGCGCATCCGCAACTTGCTCGACGCTTGCAAACGCTAGTACAGCTGGACCTGCTCCACTAACACAGGCAGCAACTCCAGCAGACTTCAGCGCAGATACGGCGGAAATAGTTTGAGGATAAGCATCCGTCCGATACGACTGGTGCAGTCGGTCGTCAGTAGCTTCAAGCAAAACCGATGGATCTTGGGTCAGGCCAACAATCAACAAGGCACTTCGGGCAACGTTGAAAGCAGCGTCGTTGTGTGGAACATTATCTGGAAGTAGATTTCGTGCCTTCTCGGTTAGTAGTTCGGAATTTGGAATTCCTACTACTGCTTGAACTTCAGGTATCACATCAAGCTTGCGACTCTGTGGAATCTGTCCCGTCCAGGCAATAGTCAACCCGCCGTAAACACAGGCTGCGGCATTATCGGGATGCCCTTCACGAATTGCTGTCTGGGTGAAAACCCAGTCGAGATCCACATTGCCATCGAAAATCAGTGCTTGAGCTAAAGCCAGTCCGGCAACAATTGCAGCCGCGGAAGATCCCAAACCTTTGCCCTGTGGAATCTGATTCTGACAAGTAATGTCAAGGCCAGTAACCGACGAACCTAAAGCGTCAAGTGCTTCTAGTAAAACTTTTGCTACCAGATGACTTTCGTCTGTGGGTAGTTTTTGCAAGCCTTCCCCGGTAACAGTGACTCGTACACCTGGATTAGCTACAACCTCAGCAGTCACCACATCACGAAGCTCTAATGCAATGCCCAACGAATCAAAACCTGGACCTAAGTTTGCACTAGTTGCCGGAACTGAAACCCGCGCGCGCGCCAACATCAGGCCAGACCTAGTGCATCAGCCGCGCGGTGCACTTCAACTGGCACTACGACAGGATCAGGCGCATCATTTAATGCCCATTGCGTATCTTTCAGTCCATTGCCGGTGACTGTGCAAACGATTTTTGCACCAGCTGGAACAAGTCCGCGCTCCGCTTGTTGAATTAGTCCAGCCACACTTGCAGCACTGGCTGGCTCAACAAAAAAACCTTCACGTTCGGCAAGTAAATGGTAGGCCTGCAAAATTTGCTCATCGGTGACACTGTCAATTAGACCACCCGATTCGTCTCGAGCTGCAACTGCGAAATCCCAGGAGGCAGGATTTCCAATCCGGATTGCGGTAGCCAAAGTCTCTGGCTTTTCGATCGGGTGTCCAGCAACAAATGGGGCAGCGCCAGCAGCTTGGAATCCCCACATTTGTGGTCGCTTGCTAGATACATCGTCATTGAAATACTCAGTAAAGCCCATCCAGTAAGCGCTGATATTGCCAGCATTGCCAACAGGCAAGCAGTGAATATCCGGCGCGTCACCCAGTGCATCAACGATTTCAAAAGCGGCAGTCTTTTGCCCTTGCAAGCGTGTTGGGTTTACTGAATTAACTAATGCAACCGGATACTGCTGGGCAAGGTCACGAGCCAAAGTTAGGCAGTCGTCAAAATTTCCGTCTACCTGCAAGATGGTTGCCCCATGCACCACAGCTTGGGCCAACTTCCCCATTGCAATTTTTCCTTGCGGAACTAAAACAGCACTTTTCATCCCGGCTTTTGCCGCATAGGCAGCAGCAGAAGCACTGGTATTGCCAGTAGAAGCACAGATTACAGCGCGCGAGCCATGTCGCAGCGCATCCGTGATGGCCATGGTCATGCCGCGATCTTTAAATGATCCTGTTGGATTCATTCCTTCTACTTTTAAGTAAACCTCAGCGCCAGTACGTTCTGAGATTTCGCAAGCAGGAACTAACGGGGTCCCGCCTTCGCCAAGGGTGACCACCACATCTTCTGGATTAATTGGCAACCGATCGCGATATTCTGCAATAACTCCACGCCACTGATGTGCCATTAAGCAGTTCCCCCGCTTTCAACCCGCATAACACCGAGTACATCACGCACCTCTGGCATTTTGCGCAAGCTTTCCACGGTCGCTTGCAGATTTTGATCTGTTGCCACGTGGGTACGGATAATCAAACTCGCGGCATGGCCATTATCGTCCTGGCGCACTGCCTGAATCGAAACACCATGGCGGGCAAACTCACTGGAAATTGCTGCCAAAACTCCAGATTCATCGGCAACCAGCAAATTCAGGTAATAGGAAGTCTTTGCCTCCCCGATGCCATGAATTTCCAAGTCGGCATAGTCACTTTGACCAGGATCGACACTGCCAGCAACTTTATTGCGAGCGGCAGCGACAATGTCACCAAGCACTGAACTTGCAGTTGGATCACCGCCAGCGCCACGACCATAGAACATGACCTGGCCAGCAGCCTCTGCTTCGACGAATACGGCATTGAAGGCATCGCGCACACTAGCGAGCGGGTGGCTCGCCGGAACCATAGTTGGATGCACGCGAACAATAATGCCTTTATCATCATCGGTCAGTTCCGCTACTGCTAACAGTTTGATGACACAGCCGAGCGACTTTGCTGCTGCGATATCCAGGGCGCTGACTTTTGTCATTCCTTCGCGAGCAACATCATCAATAGTTACTTTGCTATGGAAAGCCAGACCAGCCAGAATTGCTGCCTTGGCAGCAGAGTCATAACCTTCTACATCCGCAGTTGGATCTGCCTCGGCATAACCGAGCGCCTGCGCCTCGACCAATACATCTTCATAATTAGCACCATCGTCATACATCTTGCTCAGGATGAAGTTTGTGGTGCCATTGACAATTCCAAGGACCCGACGAACCCTATCGCCAGCCAATGATTCACGCAGTGGTCGAAGTAACGGGATCGCCCCTGCAACTGCAGCTTCGTAAAACAAATCGACGCCCTTGGCTACGGCAAGGGCATGCAGCTCGGAACCGTGTACAGCAAGTAAAGCTTTATTGGCGGTAACTACTGAACTGCCATTTGAAATTGCGGTTTCGATTAAAGTTTTCGCTGGTTCAATTCCACCTATTACTTCCACCACGATGTCTGCTCCAGAAGCAGCAAGTTTGTGTGCGTCGGCGGTAATTAATGATGAATCAATTCCCGGCCGCGCCTTATCGATATCGCGAACTGCAATGCCCACGAGTTCAACGGGACGACCGATGCGGGCAGCTAAATCCGCAGAACTTTGGACAAGTAACTTGGCTACCGACTGACCAACAGTGCCACCACCGAGCAGCGCAATTTTAATTGGCGCAGACATCATGACTCCTTTGTTACTTGCTTTGGCTTCTAAGTCTGTCAGAAAGGCTCGAATCAGACCAAAAGGAGACCAGATTTGCCGCCCATATCCAATGATTTAAGTGTGCGCTTATTTGATCCCACAAAACTACTGAAAGTCGCCAAAACTTCCAGGTAACACCAGGGTACGAAAGTTCGCACGCTTGGCCCGCCGCACGAAGTTTCGATTTGCTGAAGCAGGACTCGCTCTGGTTCCAAGGTTTCCGATTTTGTTGAATACCACATTCGGAATAAAAACTAAGGCGCTGTCAAAGGCAGTCACATCGACGGGTAACTTATCGGCCATTACCGCTCTCTTGCCAAAGATTGGAAGGTGAGACTTCTGATATCCGCCTGCCAAAACCAGGGACTTAGATTTGTCCAAGAACTGGCCAATCAGAATTGCACTGGGATAACTCGTGCTGAAGTTATTTAACTGGTTGTAGGCCGCAGAGTTGAGATTCACTCGCCCATCCAACCAAATAATTGCTTCAACATCCCTTGAGATGTTTTGCAAAGCGAACCGTTTCGACTTTGCTAATTTGCGACTACTTTTAACGGGTACCACAGTTATCGCTAGGCCAAGTGATTCAATTAATTTTAGAAGTGAATCTGATGGTCGATCAAGCAGTAGTTGTAATGACATTCTCCAGTGTGCTGGCCGAAGCGAAAAAAGTTGTTTCAGAGTTGTCAGCAATTTCTCATCGCTAATCGGGGCGTAGCAAATTACCGCAACAGATTTTTTGCTTGGATCAAAGTTCACAGTATTGGTCATGTTGGATTGAACAGCGAGCTGTCACTCAGCTCCGGGGTCAAGGGACAAAAGATCGGCTAATGTTTCCCTGCGCAAGACTATTTCACTAATCCCATTGCAAACCGAAACCACTGCTGGTCGAACAATGTAGTTGTAATTACTCGCCATCGCTCGGCAGTAAGCGCCAGTTGCAGCGACCGCGAGCAAATCTCCCGCCTCAATATCCGCTGGCAATTGTGCATCTTGAATAACAATGTCGCCACTTTCACAGTGCTTACCAACTACGCGTGATGCCACCGCCATTGAGTTTGTCGTGCGTGAAGCCAATGCTGCCGTGTATTGCGCCTCGTACAGGGCGGTGCGGATGTTGTCGCTCATTCCACCATCAACTGAGATGTAGCGTCGAGTTTGCGTATCAGACACATCAACCTGTTTGATTGTTCCGACCTCGTAGACGGTAATGCCTGCTGGGCCAATGATTGCTCGGCCTGGTTCAATCAACAAGCGCGGAACTGGAAAATTCAACTGTTGGCACTGCGAAATGACAATCTCATGAAGCGCGTGCGCCATCTGTGCAACCTGCAAAGGGTCATCTTCAGCTAGGTAGGCAATCCCCATCCCGCCACCTAAATTTAACTCCGAAATAGTGAAGTCAAACTCATCACGGATCTTTGCTGCAGTTTCAATAACTCGATGCGCAGCTATCTCAAAACCATCGGCATCGAAAATTTGTGAACCAATGTGGGAATGTAGTCCGAGTAAAGACAATGAATCGGACTCGATAACCAGTTTTGCTGCTTCTAAGGCAGCCCCTGTTGCGATAGAGATGCCAAATTTCTGATCTTCGTGGGCAGTCGCTATGTATTCGTGAGTATGTGCCTCAACGCCCACCGTCAATCTAATTAGGACCTGCGCTGTAACGCCATGCTCGCTGGCAATAGCTGCTAAACGCAAGATCTCTTGAAAACTATCAACGACAATTCGGCCAATGCCGAGTTGAATTGCCTGCGTTAATTCATCGATGCTCTTATTGTTGCCATGAAAAAGTATTCTTTCCGGGGATACGCCCGCCTTTAAGGCCACAGCCAGTTCCCCAGCGGTACAGACATCAATGCTCAGGCCCTCGGAAGCTATCCAGCTAATCACTTTCGTTGCTAAAAATGCCTTGCCCGCATAAAAAACTTCAGTTTCAACCTCGCCACTGTTAAATGCAGTTTGATAGGCCTTGGCCCGGGAACGGATATCCGCTTCATCTAAAACATATAGAGGCGTTTGGTACTGACGGGCCAAATCAATTACCGACACTCCGCCAACCTCAATAGCACCGTCAGAGTTGCGGGCAGCAGTTTGCGGCCAAACATTCGGCGCTAACTCATTTTGATTAGAGGGCATCTAACTATTGTTCCAGAGATTACTGATTCGCCAAACATGGGTTCAGTGTTTCTGGCTACATTCGCTGGGGCGCAGAAACGCCGAGCAAGTCCAGTCCATTTGCAATAACTTGCCTAGCTGCCGCACACAACCACAATCTTGCGATCGTCAATTCGGTCGCCGGTTCATCTCCTTGTGGTAGCACTCGACATGCGTCATAGAAGCGGTGGTAACCAGTGGCGACCTCCTCTAAGTGCCGAGCGATTCGATGTGGTTCACGTAGTTCGCCAGCACTGGTGACAACTCGAGGGTAGTCAGCAAGTAAACCAAGTAACTGGCCCTCGCGCTCATGAGTGAGTAACGAGGGATCAAAATCCGCCGAGTTCCAAAGACTTGGATCAGCGCCAATTATTCCCAACTCTGCAGCATTGCGAAGAACCGATGCTATACGGGCATGTGCGTACTGAACGTAATACACCGGATTATCGTTTGTCCGTTGAATTAGCAGGTCTAGATCTAAAGTCAATGGCGAATCGACCGGATATCGAATTAGGGAATACCGAGCAGCGTCTACTCCAACTTCTTCCACCAAGTCTTCAAGCGTGATGATGTTGCCTGCACGCTTGGACAGTCGCACCTCTTCCCCATCCTTCATCATTTTCACCATTTGGCCGATAAGGACTTCGATATTCAAATCTGGATTATCACCAGCACAGGCCGCTACCGCTCGGAGCCGGTTGACATAGCCGTGATGGTCTGCACCTAGTAAGTAGATGCAAAGGTCAAAGCCGCGGTTTCGCTTATCCACGTAATACGCGGTGTCAGACGCAAAGTAGGTTAACTCGCCATCTGCTTTGATTAAGACTCGATCCTTGTCATCGTCAAAATCGGTGGTGCGAAGCCAAGTTGCTCCATCGTGTTCAAACACATGACCCTGAGACCGCAGTTGATCGAAACCGCGACTTACTGCATCTGACTCGTGGAGCGAGCGTTCGGAGTACCAAACATTGAAATTTGTGTTAAATCCAGCGAGCACTGATTGTTGCTGGGCCAATTGCAATTTGTAGGCAGCCTCTCGAAACGCCACTAATTGTTCATCCCCATTCAATTTCAAAATCTCTGGCTGCTCTTGCAAAATTTGCTTGGCCAGATCATCGATATAAGCCCCGTGATAACCATCTTCAGGAACTGGATTGCCCAGCGCGCGGGCCTGAACTGATGCACCGAACTTATCCATCTGAACACCACGGTCATTTATGTAAAATTCACGAACGACTTCTGCGCCTTGCGCCCGAAGCACCCGAGCAATTGCGTCACCCACTGCTGCCCATCGAGTATGCCCTAGGTGCAGGGGTCCAGTCGGATTTGCCGAGATAAATTCAATGTTGATTTTTCGGCCAGCAAATAATTCACCTTGTCCAAATTTCTCTCGCTGTGCCAGCACTGTTACCGCAAGTTCGCCTTGACTTGCTGACGAAAGCTGGATGTTCAGAAAGCCAGGGCCGGCAATATCGACTTTTGTTACCCCGTCAATTTGAAGGAGAAGTGGCGAGAGAATCTCAGCAACAGCTCGGGGATTACTGTTTGCTTTGCCCCCAAGTTGCATTGCGATATTGGTGGACCAATCGCCGTGTTCCGGGTTTTTTGGCCGATCGACAACAATCTGGCTGGGAACTTCAGTCAGATCAAGGGCTAGCTGACCACTTGAGATCGCAGAAAGCACCGCAGCTTTAATGTGCTTCGCCAAATCTTGTGGTGTCATAAGGCATAAGCCTAGACGATGGAGCGAAAGTAATTTATTTGAGACTTATTTAGCGCGATTAGCAATCTGCACAAAAATGCCTGCTAGCGCATGTTCGCGGTGCACAGCCTGTAATCTAATGGACTCTTTAACGTCTTTTTGCTTGAGCGCCAGAAGCATTTTGCCATGTTCCTCATTGGTCGAGGTTCGGTTATCTTCATCGCCAAGAAATAGCACGCGGTATGCATCTAGCGAGTCCCAGAGGTTTTCAATCATTGAAATAAGTCGCTCTTGCCCGCACAGCCTGAAGATTGCAAGGTGAAATTTCCGATTGAATGTTGCCATTGCAATGACATCACCCTTGTTTGAAGCGACCAAGCTCTCATCATGATATTGTTTGATGCTTGCGATTTCTTTTGCCGTGGCTTTTGGTACTCCGGCCCGCAACGCTGCATCTTCAAGGATTGCGCGTAGTGCATAAATCTCTTCTAGGTCGGAAGTGTCAAGTTCGGCAACAAAATATCCTCGGTGCGGATCGTGAATTACTCGCCCTTCAGCTTGCAAAATTCTCAATGCCTCGCGAACGGGTACCCGGCTAACATCTAGTCGAGCGGCTAGGGCGTCTTGGATAATTTGCTGGCCAGGCTTGAGGCGCCCCGAAGCCAACATCTTGCGCAACGACTTGAGCACAGTATCTTGCGCCGTTGCTTTTTTTGGCATGTTGTTTATTTAACACTATGCCTGTGACAAAACCACAAATATGCAACAAATTTAACCAGCTGAATTGTTATCCAATCTTTATTGTGTGCCCTTCGCAATCGTCAACCCGTCTCGGCAACTGAGCTTGCGTTGCTTAGACTTTAGAAATGGAGGTAGCCAATGAAGCGTAATTTCTTGTTAATTGCCATGACTTTCTGCCTAATAGCTACCGCTCCAGTTAGCGCCCAGACCCCATCCCCGACCCCAAGTCCTAGTGGCCCAGTTTCAGCCCCACTTGTCTGCGCCCCTATCGCCACTGGAATTCCAGAAAAAGTGAGCGAAGTCAAATGCCCGAAAGGCACCTTAAACCTTGGCCGCGGACCTATCAAACATGGGGACCAACGACCTGCAAAAATCAATCAGATGTTACGAAACCGATTCGTGGCTGCCCGAACTGCCGCTAAACAGTTAGGCCACAGCATCGGCATTCGAAGTGGCTGGCGCAGCTGGGATACGCAAGAACAGATGTATCAAAAAGCACTGCGGCAATACAAAGATCCAAAGATTGCCAGTCGCTGGGTGCTGCCACCAGAGAAATCTATGCATGTCTGGGGAGTTGCTATTGATGTTCACTTTTCGTCCCCACAAGCGAAAACTTGGTTTCGCTGGAATAGCGATACTTTCGGTTTGTGCCGGACATACAAGAATGAGTGGTGGCACTTCGAGCCAATAATCGCGCCAGGTGAAAAATGTCCACCTATGAAACCGTTTGCCAAGTAGTGCTAAGAAGGGCTCAAAACATTATTCAAGGCATCATTGACTTCGGTGAATGCCAGAGCTTCGGTATAGGCAACATTATTGAAATATTTGCTCAGTGGCGCTTCGCGTAAAGCTTTGACTGCGCGACCATCATTGACTTTCAAAAACATCAAAGTGGTGTTTGGGACTCGCTCAAAATCTGTTAGTACCGTGCCACAGCCATAGCCAAACACCTTCAACGCAATATCGGCGCGCGTAGGATCTACTTTTTCAACAAAGCCGTTGTCGGCAATGCTGACGACTTCACGACGAGTTGATGTCTTGGTCCAAATCTGTAAACAAGTGCGCAAATTGTTTTTGGCATAAATTTCCTTGCCATGCACATCAACATAGTTAACTGCTAAATCCTCATCGAAAGTGCAAGTGAAATCTAGTGACAGACGATTGGTCACACTCCACTTGCGCCAAGACCTAGGCACGATGAAGGCAATGGTTGAACAAAGTTGCGCTGATTTATTAAAGAACGGAATTGATAACGAATTGTTCCGCCCAAAAGGAGGATTGCCAACAGCTACCAAGTCTGAGTTTGTGCTTTCCCACGTCAGAAAGTCTGCCCGCTTAACTTTTGGATGTGCTGGCTCGATGTCCATGGCCAGCACATCATTGATGCCAAATTTAGCCAACGCTGATAAAAAGACGCCAGATCCAGCACTCGGCTCTAGCCAAGTTTTGTTGCGGGCATCGGATACTTCATTCAAAACAGTTTCAACAACCCACTCGGCTGTTTCCAGTGGAGTGTAGAACTGCTCTTTACCTGTGACTCGACGATTGCCGAGTTTGCCGAGGTGGGAAGCCATAACCAACAACCATATATGTAATCGTGTCGCCCTGTACAGTGCCCGCAGTAGGAGTCGAACCTACGACCTTCTGCTCCGGAGGCAGACGCTCTATCCACTGAGCTATGCGGGCGAGTCGCACGATGGTAGTCCCTGCGACTTTATCAGGGAACAACAGACCTAAGCACATCTACTTGTTTTGGATTAAGGTTAAGGAGTTAAGACACGGGAGCCAATTGGCTGAGAGGGTGAATTTCACCGACCGTCACACCGGCTGGGTAATGCCAGCCTGAGGAGGACAAATATGCAATTTCTGCAATCTACTAACGACGTATTAATGCAACCACTACTGACTTTGTGGGGTTATGAACTTTCCCGCTTGGAATTCATTGCGGTTATCGCCTCATTGATTGGTGTCTGGCTTGGCACCACAGGCAAAGTTTGGACCTGGCCCTGGTGGGCAATTAGTAGCGCACTATATGCCTGGTTGTTCTTTGAATGGAAATTGTATGCAAGCGCTATTTTGCAGATCGTATTCATTGCTGCTGCGATTTGGGGTTGGCTTGGCTGGGGACCCAAGGGTGCGCAGCCACGATCAGGGGCAAAGCGCCAATACTTATCAGTTGGACTAAGTGGGCTTTTCGCTTGGCTGGTTCTGGCTCCCCTGCTCGCCAAGTTAGGAGCTGCTGCCACATGGCCTGATTCCTTTGGGCTAATTTTCAGTGTGGTAGCCCAGGTGATTATGGTGCTGGAATATAGAGAAACTTGGGCTCTCTGGTTTGTTGTGGATGCGGTTTACGCGATTGAATATGCAACGCAGAATTTATGGTTTACCAGTTTGCTGTATTTACTCTTCACTGCCATCGCAATTCGCGGCTGGTTAAAGTGGGGGCGAATTGGACTTCGCGAAGCAGTACCGCAAATCGGACATGGCTGATCTGAATGTCAGCATTAACGGCCATAGCAAGTGAAGTGCTCGCTGCACAACCAAAGTGCGGCGAAGTTCGTGTTGTGTTAATTGATGGTCCTGCCGGTTCAGGTAAAACTACTTTCGCCCACCATCTAGCAATTGCTTTAGCAAAAAGTCCTGTGATTTCAATGGATGACCTGTATTCCGGCTGGGAAAATCCGCTCAGCCAAGAACTTTATTCGCGGATAAATAATCAGATCCTGACTCCGCTTCGAAAACATGCATCAATTCGCTACCAGAAGTACAACTGGCACGAAGAAAAGTTTGATACTTGGCGCGAGATTCCTTGGACTGACATCGTAATCATCGAGGGTGTCGGTGCACTGCATCCAGATATTTCCACAAGCGCTGTCGTCAGGATTTGGGTTGAATCTGGACATAGGCAGTTACTCAACAGGGTGTTGGAACGCGACGGCCAAGAACTAAAAGCGCAGATGTTGGCTTGGCAAAAAATGGAACAGATTTACTTTCAGCGACACAAAATTGCCGATAAAGCTGACTTTGCTTTGCGAACCGACTAGTTACCAGGGAACAATCTGTCGATCTTCCCAAAGTAACCCCGTCTCAATCCCTTCGGTATGAGCTCTGGTCGCTAACCAAATTATGGTGTCAGCCGCTTCTTCGGGGCTGCGTGGCGCATCAGGACCACCCATGTCAGTTCGGGTGTGATTCGGGCACATTGCATCAACCAAAATGCCTCGCTTACCGCTTCCTAATTCAGCAGCGAGATTTTTTGTTAACGCATTTACGGCTGTTTTTGAGACCCGGTATGGAGCGAGTCCTCCAGCGAGCCCTGGGCCAGTAAACCTGCCCAAACATGCGGATACATTAATGATGCGACCTGACCTGCGCTCTACCATGTTTGGTGCAACTGCTTGAATGAGATTAAGTGTGCCATTGAAATTAACCGACATAACCCGATCCCATTCGGAGGTTGATGACCGCAAAGTTTTGGCCATTTTTTCGCTCATGACGCCGGCACAGTTAATTAGTAAGTCTGCCCTGCCTGCTATCGGGTGGCCCCCGATTTTTGTGCTGACTTCATCTTGATTACTCACGTCGATGCCTAGTCCAACGGCGTCAAAACCTTTAGTTACTAGAGAGTTTGCAGCTCTCTGACTTGATTCATCTGTTTTGCCAATAATCACCACGCAGGCGCCAAGTTTGGCTAGCCCCGTTGCCGCTGCAAAACCGATACCTCGGCTACCGCCCGAAATAACTGCAACTTGGTCCAAGAGCAATGTAGGTGAATCGGGTGTCATGTCTCAACTTTGCCCCAGTTTTATCTAGTGCGCATATTTACAGATATTCATTAGCGAGTACGCTTAACCCATAGGCAATCAATGAGGAAGGCCGCTTTAGTGTCTAATCAGACCAGCAGTCCATTCGGAGCCAATGACTGGCTCGTCGATGAGCTATATCAGCAATATTTGGAAGATAAGCAGTCAGTCGATTCCGCCTGGTGGTCGTTCTTTGAAACATACGATCCACAAAATCCCGCCGCTCCTGTAGCAACTGTCACCAATGAACAAAAGTCTGTTTCCACTAAAGGTGCGCCGACAAATCCTGTTGCTGCTCAAACTACTTCGATACCGGAGCCAAGCGTGGCAAAAGTTGAGGTTCCGGTTCGCTCCATTCCGCGCGATGAGCAGACGAAAGTCGCTCCAGCAGCGTCAGTTGCTGTTGAAGTGGGGCCAGAAAAACTTAAGGGCCCGGCAGCTCGAGTAGTTACAAATATGGAAGCCAGCCTGAGTGTTCCAACCGCAACCAGCGTTCGAGCTATTCCGGCCAAACTTTTAATTGACAACCGAATCGTCATGAATAATCACTTAGCGCGAGCTCGCGGTGGAAAAGTCAGTTTCACCCACCTAATTGGCTACGCCGTTGTTCGGGCGCTTTCGGAGATGCCCGACATGAACGTCTCATACACCACCATCGACGACAAGCCCGCAATCCTGCGCAACCAACAGGTCAACATGGGTCTTGCTATTGATTTAGCCAAGCCAGATGGCACCCGGCAACTGATGGTGCCTGCAATCAAATCAGCTGAGCACATGGATTTCGCTGAATTTTGGCATGCATACGACGCAATTTTGAAGAAGGCGCGCAAAGGCGAACTTACTGTAGAAGACTTTCAAGGCATAACAGTCAGTCTGACCAACCCCGGCACCATTGGCACTGTGCATTCAGTCCCCCGCCTGATGCCTGGGCAAGGATTAATCATTGCTGTTGGCGCAATGGATTATCCAGCCGAGTGGCAAGGTGCATCACAAGAGACAATCACTCGAAATGCAATAAGCAAGATCTTGACCTTGACAAGTACTTACGATCATCGAGTTATTCAAGGTGCGCAATCAGGTGATTTTTTGCGACGAGTGCACGAACTTCTACTTGGGGCTGACAACTTTTATGACGACATTTTCCACTCCTTGCGCATTCCTTACGTGCCAATACGTTGGGCTGAGGACATTGCCGCCACCAGGGATGATGTTTTAGACAAAACGGCACGAGTGCAACAGATGATCCACGCTTATCGAGTGCGCGGACATTTGATGGCCGACGTTGATCCATTAACTTACGAAGCACGCACTCATCCCGATTTGGACATTCAAAGTCACGGACTTACTCTTTGGGATCTAGATCGAGAATTTGCTACTGGCGGGTTCGGCGGTAAACCCTTTGCAAAGCTTCGCGAAATTTTGGGCATCCTTCGAGACGCATATTGCCGAACAATAGGCGTCGAATACATGCACATCCAAGATCCTGAGCAACGCAAATGGATCCAAGAGAGATTCGAGCGGGCGCACGCCAAATTGGACCGCCAAGAACAACTGCGAATTTTGCGCAAACTAAACGAAGCCGAAGCTTTTGAAACTTTCCTACAAACCAAATTCGTTGGCCAAAAGCGATTCAGCCTCGAAGGCGGCGAGAGTACTATCCCGCTAATTGATCAAATTCTCCAGTCAGCCGCTGAAGACCAATTACATGAAGTTTGTATTGGCATGCCACACCGTGGCCGACTAAATGTATTAGCTAACATTGCCGGCAAGAGTTACGGACGTATCTTCAATGAGTTTGAAGGAAACTATGGTCTGGAATCGGTCCAAGGCTCTGGCGATGTCAAATACCACCTAGGTACCGAAGGTCGCTTTGAAAGCGCATCTGGTAAAGCAGTGGATGTTTATCTGGCAGCCAATCCTTCACACCTTGAAGCGGTTAATCCGGTGCTTGAGGGTATTGTTCGAGCCAAGCAAGATAGGTTAGGTAAAAACGAGTACTCTGTTTTGCCAATTTTGATGCACGGTGACGCGGCATTTGCTGGCCAAGGGGTTGTGGCTGAAACCTTGCAGTTCAGTCAACTTCAGGGCTATCGAGTGGGTGGCACAATCCACCTCATTATCAATAACCAAGTTGGCTTTACCACTTCACCGAAGTACAGTCGCTCGAGTGTTTATGCCTCGGATGTGGCGCGCATGGTTCAGTCCCCTGTGCTACATGTAAATGGCGATGATCCAGAAGCTGTTATTTGGGTTGCCCAACTGGCATATGACTTCCGCCAAGCATTCCACAAGGATGTTGTGATTGACCTGGTCTGCTATAGACGTCGCGGCCATAATGAGGCGGACGATCCTTCCTTAACACAGCCATTGATGTACGAAATTATTGATAACAAGCGCTCTACTCGCAAACTTTACACCGAAGCACTTATTGGTCGCGGTGACATCAGCAGCGAAGAAGCTGATGAAGTTGTAAAGCACTATCAAGACCAGCTTGAGCTAGTTTTCCAAGAAACTAAGTCTTCATCTCACGAGGACTTCAGCTCTGAAGTGAGCGAGGTCATTGCAACTGGTCAACAAACTTTGGCTCCGCAACAACCGCCAAGCGAAGTTCCTACTGCCATTACTAAGCAGGTAATAGATCGAGTTGTCGCAAGTCAACTCGAAATGCCAGAAGGCTTCACGGTCCATCCACGGTTGGCCCCACAATTGCAGCGGCGGGCCGAAATGATTGCCGCGGACACCATTGATTGGGGCATGGGCGAGGCACTCGCCTTTGGGTCTTTGCTAACCGAAGGAAAGACGATCCGCCTGGCCGGCCAAGACAGTCGTCGCGGAACATTTGGTCATCGCCATGCGGTAATTGTCGACAAAGAAACTGGCTGGCAATACAAGCCCTTGAAGCGGTGCTACGAAGGTGACGCAAAGTTATCGGTCTATGACTCATTGCTTAGTGAATTTGCCGCCTTAGGTTTTGAATACGGCTACTCAGTTATCCGACCAGATGCGTTAGTTATGTGGGAAGCGCAGTTTGGTGACTTCGTGAATGGCGCGCAAACCATCATCGATGAATTCATTACCTCTGGTGAACAAAAATGGGCTCAGCGAAGCGACCTAACAATGTTGCTCCCCCATGGATACGAAGGTCAAGGCCCAGACCATTCATCGGCTCGCGTTGAGCGATTCCTGCAACTATGCGCGCAAGACAACATCACTGTTGCAATGCCATCTACTCCTGCGTCGTACTTCCACTTATTGCGCTGGCAGGTTTATTCGCCGCTGATTCGCCCGTTAGTTATTTTCACGCCAAAGTCATTGCTTAGGGCTAAATATGCAACATCCAAAGTCGCAGACTTCACATCAGGCTCATTCAAGTCGATGTTGCCAGATACTTCGGTTGATAAATCAGTAGTTACTACGGTGCTACTCTGCAGTGGCAAGGTCTACTATGACTTAATCGCCGAGCGCGAAAAGCTAGGTCGTAAGGATGTGGCAATAATCAGACTTGAACGCCTCTACCCGCTCCCGCAAATAACGCTGCCTCCAGAAATTGCTTCATTCCCGAATCTTAAAGAGGTACGTTGGGTCCAGGAGGAGCCACGCAACCAAGGGGCTGGCGGTTTCATGCTGTTAAATCTGCCACCGGTAATCAATCGCACATTAACGCTAGTTTCCCGTCCTTCATCATCTTCGCCAGCAGTTGGTTCACATCACCGCCATGAAGTTGAACAGGCAGCACTTGTTTCGCAAGCATTTGAATAACGAGGGTAACTATGTACTTCACTGATCGTGGAATCGAAGAGTTGGAAAACCGACGTGGTGACGAAGAAGTATCTTTGGGCTGGCTAGCTGCAAAGCTACAGGAGTTTGTTGACCTAAATCCTGATTTTGAAATCCCGATTGAACGGCTTGCTACTTGGCTAGCACGCGATGAAGAAGAAGTTGAAGAGTAATTTTAAGTTCAAATTAAATTGAGGCGCATCCGATTTGGATGCGCCTCAATTTTGGGAGGATTAACTGAAGAGCTTAGTTAATCAGTTGGCTGATTGGATTGATAGCAAAGTACAGCACGAAGGCCAATGAAATAATCCACATGATTACGGAGATTTCATTGAACTTACGCTGACAAACTTTAATCAACACAAAGCTAACCAAGCCGGCACCAACACCATTGGTGATGGAGTAAGTGAACGGCATTAGCACGATGGTCAAGAAGCATGGAATTGCTAATGCGTAGTCATCCATTGGAATCTTGCGGATCTGGGTGAACATCAAGAACCCAACAACTACGAGTGCTGGAGTAGCAGCTTCGTAAGGGACGATCTTGGTTAGTGGCGCTAGGAATAGAGCCAACAAGAACATTACGCCCGTCACGATGCTTGCGATACCTGTACGGGCACCGTCGCCAACACCTGAAGCTGATTCAATGTATGCGGTATTTGAGGATGTGCCTGCTGCTGCACCCGCCATAACGGCAACTGAGTCAACTACAAGAATCTCGCGGATGTGCTCAATTTCGCCATCTTCTTCTAGCAAGTCCGCTTCAGCAGCCAGACCAGTTACGGTTCCGATGCTGTCGAAGAAGTCGCTCAGAAGTAGAGAGAAAATGAAAATTATTGCAGTTAGTGCACCGACAGCTTGAAAACCGCCTGTTAGATTGATGTGCCACAGTTGTAATGGATTTGTGAAATCGACCACATCATTTACCTTCGGCAGAGATGGGACATTCAGTCTCCAGTACGTATCCTTGTTTATTTTTTCTGGATCATCAACCATTAACATAGCTTGGATGGCGACTGCCAAGACCGTGGTTACCAACAGTCCAATCAGGATTCCACCACGGACTCGAAGCGCCACAAGCGCTATGATCAGCAGCAGTCCAAAGATGAAAGTGAAGATAGGCCAACCAGCAAGTTGGCCCTTCACTGCGAAGGTGATTAGCGGAACGCCATTGCGCACAATTCCCGCATCAGTCAATCCGATTAGAGCTATGAAAAGCCCAATTCCGGCACCGATTGAGTACTTCAACGCCTCAGGTACTGCTCGGAATACCGCAAGTCGGAAGCCGGTGAGCACAAGAACAAACATCAGCAGGCCGCCAATGATCATTAGACCAAGTGCCTCGGGCCACGTCATTTTTGGAGCGATGGTAAAAGCCAAGAAACTGTTTAGACCTAAGCCAGCTGCAAGAGCGACTGGGAATCTGCCAACTAAGCCCATCAGGATGCTCATAACGCCTGCCAGTAAGGCGGTCGCTGAAGCAACTAGAACAATTGTCTTGTTTACATTGTCTTGGTTAACTATGTTTTCAGGACTTCCCTGCGCCACAAACTTTGTGAACTTAGCAAGTCCTGAAATCAGTTCATTATTTTCATCCGTCGCGGTGCCAATAATCAGTGGGTTCAATACCACGATGTAGGCCATGGTCACGAAAGTGACCAATCCGCCACGGATTTCTGTTGCGAGATTAGAGCCACGTTCAGAAATATGGAACCAACGGTCCAATGCTGAAGTGCTCTGTATAGGTGTATTAGTAGCCATAAGAAAACGCTAGTGACGAAAAATGGGGAAAATCGTGACAAACACGCTACAAACGGGTGAAAAAATTTTCTGATTTAACCAATTTCCTGTAAAACCAGGGAAAATAATGCCTTCTAGATCAATAAAGCGGGTATTTGGGCCGGATAATCGGTTGTTAACTAAGGCGAAGCATCAAATTTCTTATTTGTTATCCGACCAAGTTTTGGCTTCAACCGCAATATCGCCTTGCCAATTACGCGATCAGGACTAATTCGGCCATAAGTTCGTGAGTCAAGTGAAGCCATCGCATTATCGCCCAAGACATAGATTCCTTCATCGGTTATTGACTCAATGCGCTTAACATCCTTTTGACCCTCACGGCGAAATACAATTACATCGCCAACCGCAACATTTTCGGTGTAGCGAATCAGTAATTCGTCCCCATAACCCAGATTGGGCGCCATCGACAACCCTCGAACTACAGCTTTTCCAAACATCTATTTAGTCAGTTCCCTAACAGCACAGTTATTGAAGACTATCTCTCGTAACATTCCTATTGTATCCAATTGCAAGTTACTCGGATGTACCGCAATTGAGAACATTAGGTAAACTCTCAAATAAGACAACCCAATCCTGGAGGAACACTATGCGCTTCTTTGCCCCAACCATCATCGTGCACGCGCACTGCGATTTGCCTTGCGGTGTTTATGATCCGGCTCAGGCCCGAATTGAGGCTTTGTCGGTGAAGGCATGTATGGAGAAATACCATGCTTCAGAGGATTCCAATTTCAAAGCGCGTGCCATCTCAATCAAAGAAGAGCGCTCACACATCGTAAAAGAACATCTCTGGGTGCTCTGGACCGATTACTTCAAAGCACCACATTTTGAGAAGTATCCGCAACTACATCAACTATTCAACGATGCAACTAAATTGGCTGGCGCTGCTGGAACCAAAGGAACAGTTGATGTCTCGGTAGCTGATGAATTAATCAGCAAGATTGACGAAATTGCTGCAATCTTTGCGCAGACCAAGAAGGCATAAGCGGTTCAGTGGCGAATATCAATCTTCGGGTTCCTGCTCGGCCGGAATTTATCGGAGTTGTAAAGAGCACGACAACCTCAGTAATTGGGTTGACCGAACTCGCTTTTGATGCAGTTGAAAATTGGCACGAGGGAATTGTTGAAGCATTTTCATTGGTCATCAACCACCAGCCCGACCAAGGCGAAGTCCAGATAACTTTCAGCATTGAGACAGCAAGTTTGACTGTCAAAATTTCAGGGCCAACTGGCAGCGCCGCTGATTACATGGACAAAGTTGTGTGCAAATGGGGCTGGGATATCTTGAACGCTTCCCTGCCCGGCTCAACTGCAGAAATCAGCCCAGACGGTGCTATCACCATAACTCTGAGTTCACTAGTGGTGGCTAGTGCCTAGTTCTGCAAACACTCGAGAGCACGATCATGAGCTGTTCGCCGAGTTTTCTCGCCTTGCCGATGGCGATCCCAGACGGCTGGCAATTCGTACCGAATTAATCTCAGACCATTTGGCCTTAGTTAGTCACGTAGCTCGTAAGTTTGCAAATCGTGGCGAGCCGCTAGACGATTTAATTCAGGTCGGAACAATTGGCTTGATTAAAGCAATTGATCGCTTTGAACCGGATAAAGGGTTTGAATTTTCCACCTTTGCCATGCCTACGATTGTCGGCGAGATTAAACGACACTTCAGGGATAAAACTTGGGCGGTACGGGTGCCAAGGCGCCTCCAGGAGCTTGGTGCGGCAGTTTCAAAGACAGCAACCGAACTAACCCAAAAATTAGATCGCTCGCCAACGCTGCAGGAAATTGCAACTGCGCTCAAAGTTGATCTTGATGAAGTAGTTGAGGCAATAAATGCAAACTCGGCTCACTCAACGGTAAGTCTTGATGCCACTGTTGATCCGGATGCTCCGAGTTTGGGGTCTCGATTCGGCACGATTGACGAAGCGCTCGAAGGGGTTGAATACCGCGAATCGCTCAAGCCGCTGCTACTTGCCTTGCCAGAGCGGGAAAAAGATATCTTAATTATGCGATTCTTTGAAAACAAGAGTCAGACCGAAATCGCGCGAACACTAGGTATTTCTCAAATGCATGTCTCAAGAATTTTGGCTCAAACATTAACAAAACTGCGCACAAGTCTGCAGGATTAATTTTCGGCCCTAATCTTCCAGAGTGAAACTAGGGCAGCTCCTGCGACAAAAGCAACAGCGCCACCACTGAGCCGAGCAAGAGTACCCGTGCCACTTAGTGGCAAATAGGCAAACACCAATAAGGCAAATACTTGGATCAAGCCAAATGGCGTTTTCGCCCAACTTGATCGCTTTGCGATTCCATTAGTTACCGCAGTAACACCGAATGCGAAGATCAAATACATAACAAACAAGATGGCCGGATGCGGACCACTTCCGCGCACTCCGGTTTGTGTGGACTCCTTTAGTAAAACTGAGATGCCGAAAACAACTAACGCCAACGATTCTAAATATCCACAGCCAACTGCAAGTTTTCGCATGACTAAAGGGTACCGAGATTCGATCGGGAAATTTCAGTTGGGATTTAAGCAAAAAGTGAAAAACTTTTGCCCAATATTGGCTTACCTATTGCGACTGCTCAGAATCTCGGCGATGATAGAGGGGTGCCACCAAAAAATTAGGCACAAAACCGTAGGAATTTCGGGCCTCCGGCCGGAAAAACCCTGATTTTTCAAGGCTTGGGAGGTTCTAGTGGACTGGCGCCATGAGGCAGTCTGTCGCGAAGAGGATCCCGAGTTGTTCTTTCCCATTGGAAATACTGGTCCTGCTCTGCTGCAAATTGAGGAAGCAAAGGCCGTATGTCGCCGTTGTCCAGTCATTGAACCATGTCTGAAGTGGGCCCTAGAGACTGGCCAAGACTCGGGAGTTTGGGGTGGAACCAGTGAAGATGAGCGCCGGGCAATTAAACGACGCGCGCAACGCGCTCGTGCTCGTGGCCTGGAGCCAGCCCCGCATGTCTTTGAATCAGACGTTTCTGCACTCTAACAAACGCCAATCACCGATTAATCGGTAGCGAAACTACAACCCTAGTGCCAGGCATACTAGACCCGGGACTTAAGTGTTGAAAATCAATAGAGCCACCAAGTTCGTCGGCGACCAATGTGGTCACAATGGCCAGTCCAAGTCCTTGATTATCACTAAGCGGAATTGGGATCCCTGGGCCATCATCTGAAATCGCAACCTGAACCTGATCTTGATCACGCTCGGCGGTGATGGTGATTGCTACTTGGTTCCTTCCCGCTAACGCATGTTCAACTGAATTTGCTACCAGTTCAGTAATTACTAAAGCTAATGTGGTTGCAGTATCGCTCGGTAATATTCCAAAAGAGCCAACAAAATCTGTTTTTACTTCATTCGTAGCGGCAGTCTCAATACTTAATGGGATGACCCGACCAACCACTTCATCAAAGTCAACCGTTTCGCCCGGGTTATGCGCCAAGAGATCGTGCACCACCGCGATAGTAGCAATCCGCCGCCCGGCTTCAGCTAATTCAAGTTGGGCAGAACTATCGGTTAAACGCCGACCTTGCAGGCGCAATAATGAAGCCACTGTTTGTAGATTATTTTTTACGCGGTGATGAATTTCGCGAATTGCAGCATCTTTACCAAGTAGCGCCTGCTCGCGGCGACGTAAATCGGTGACATCTCGGATCAGCACCAGAGTTCCAGCTGAATTGAGTGTCTCTGAATCCTGCTGACTAGAAACTAATGGAATTGATCGCAAGGTTGCGGATGAGTGGGAGCCCTCAAGTTCGGCAGTTGCCTGAATCCGACCACGGGCAACCAGACTTAAGGTGTCATTGATTGGCACGCCTTGCTTGTTCAATTGGGCAACTAGGTCAGCCAGGACTTGACCTTCGACATCAATTGCAACACCCAGACGGCGAAATGCTGAAGTTGCATTTGGGCTAGCAAACTCTATGATTCCAGATTTGTCTAGCAAGACGAGCCCATCACCTACTCGAGGCGCTCCACCACGACCACCAGTGCCTTGGTCATTGTGCGTAACTCGCGGGAAAACACCTTTGCTGAGCATCTCAAAAATTATTTGCGCGATGCGATCATAAACTGATTCGAGTCGTCCCGCTTCGGATGAACTTGAATACCTTCCAAGCACAGCAATTGTGCGACCGAGGAATGAAATGGGAATTGCTTGCGTTATTTGGTGCTGGCTTACTGGTTCGCCGGTCCAGATTTCACCGGTGAGAAATGCTCGATCAAGTTCGATGTGTCGTCCACGTGGCACGAAATTGCCCGTAACATCTTTTGGAATGTGAGTTCGAGCAGTTGCTGGGCGGATTTGACCTGCGGCAATAAATCCCGCTTCGTTCCATGTGGGCAGCCACAAGATCAGGTCGGCAAATGCCAAGTCGGCAATCATGGTCCAGTCACTCAAGAGCAACTGTAGATGCTCGACTTCAGCAGTCGAAAGATCGGTACGCTCAGCTGCGATACCGGGTAATTCCGTGCTTGTGACGTTCACTCAATCAGCGTAACTTGCTATGGCAAATTAGGAATTGGGACGACGACCGTGATTTGCTTTGTTCTTCTTGCGATCACGCTTCTTACGACCACGCTTGCTCATGAGGGCTCCTTGCTAGAAATGTCTAATCTTAAGGATAGAGCAGGAATCTAGGTGTTACGAACCCTCGGTCGCTTCTATCTCGATTTGAGCAATTAATTGGCTAATCTTTACCCGAAACTCACTAGGCGCTGGCTCAGGGCAGCAGGATCTGGCGATTAATTGCTTCACTAACTCCAGAGAATCGCGCTCTGAGCAACAGGAGTCACAGGTTTGCAAGTGGGCTTGAATCCTCACTTCGGCACCTTCGCAATTTTCCCGATCGATAAACAAAACTAGCGATTGGTAAATTTCTTGACACTCGCCAGAGCGATTAACCTGCTCGCTCATGAAGCATCTTCTTTCAAGTAGCCGTTTTCTCGAGCATAGTCGGAAAGCAACTCGCGTAATGCCTTTCGGCCACGATGCAACCGAGACATCACTGTGCCAACTGGGACATCCATAATCTCCGCAATTTCTTTGTAGGCAAAACCTTCAACATCGGCCAGGTAAACCGCATTTCGAAAATCATCTGGAACTTGGGCAAAGGCATCAGCAATAACCGTGTTAGGCAATAGGTCCAGCGCTTCAGATTCGGCTGACCGAAGTCCACCTGAACTGTGGCGAGCCGCATCGGCCATTTGCCAATCATGAATCTCGTCAGTTGGATTAACACGCGGCTCGCGCTGGGCTTTTCGATATTGGTTGATGTAGGTGTTAGTCAGAATTCGATAAAGCCAAGCCTTGAGATTTGTTCCTTCCTGAAAACCACCGAAGGCTCGAAAAGCTTTGATAAAAGTTTCCTGAACTAAATCCTGCGCATCACTTGGATTGCGCGTCATGCGCAATGCGCCGGCATAAATTTGATCTAAGAAAGGAAGCGCATCTTGTTCAAATCGGGCAGTGAGCTCGGGTGACAATTTGGATTTAGACTGACCTTCAGTCTCTTCTGAAATGTCTTTCGCATCGCTAGGGCTCATATAGAACGACCCTACTCCTGGCTTTTCCTTTTCGTGATGACTGCCAAGACCAGTTTGCGGATTGCCAGAGAAATCCAAAAGTTCTGTTTGTGAGGCAGTCAACTGAACGCTTGGCTCGGGCGGGCAATCTAAGCAAGGGGTAGCCATGTGAGATTCAACCCAATCCCTCAGATGTTTATTCCCTGTCAGTGGTCTGCGAATCGAAAAGGTTTTCTAGCGAAATAAGGGTAATACTTCGTCTTCTGGATTCACTGGCTCAACCAAACTCGGGTTGTTATTTCTAACCTGTCCCACAGCTGAACTCACTTCCCACTCGGTAAGTTCCGCCATTGGCACTTGGTGAGCGAGCAGCTCAGCAATTGCCGTCGGTCCATCAGTTAACCAGAGTTCGGTGGTTTGAGTTGAGACTAGTAACGGCATGCGATCGTGAATTTCACTGAACGGGTGTCGGGCTTCGGTAGTTATCAAAGAAAATGACCAAATTTTCTCGCCACCTGGCTGTTGCCATGATTCATAAATTCCTGCTAGGCCCAGAACATTACCGTCAGTTCTGCTGAAGTAATGTGGAACTTTCTTTCTGGCACCAATGGTTTGCCATTCGAACCAGCCATCAGCAGGGATAATGCAGTGCTGTCGCTGTGCGGCGTTGCGAAACGAAGGCTTTTCCAAAATCGTTTCCACTCGAGCATTAATTAATCGAGCGCCGATACTGGCATCTTTGGCCCAGGAAGGAATTAAGCCCCATTGGAAAGTTGCTAATGTGCGCTGTTGATCAATCTGCACAACTGCCGGAACACGATGGGTTGGTGCGATGTTGAAACTTGGGATGAGCATTTGTGCAGTCAATTGTTCAGCCGCAATAGTGGTGCCACCTAACATTCCAAGATAGGTGCCAGAAATGGCTGCTTCAGTGACCCCAAACTGCGAAGCAATAATTTTGGGATCAGTTTTCAGGGCATACCTTCCACACATGAGTATTAGTCTGTCAGCCGTTAGGCTTAAGCACATGGTTGATCTATGGAATGCGCCGATGCGCAATACTCCACTTTCGACCCATGTTCGAATTCCAGGCTCTAAATCATTGACTAATCGTTGGCTGGTTTTAGCTTCATTGGCAGCTGGCACTTGCCGCATAACTCACCCTCTGGTTGCTCGTGATACTCGACTGATGGCAGCTGCACTTTCTAGTTTGGGCGTGGGAATTGAATATTCAGACGATGCGTATGTGGTTACACCAGGCACGCTCTGTGGTCCCGCAGAGATTGATTGTGGCCTGGCAGGAACTGTCATGCGCTTCGTTCCACCAGTTGCTGCGTTAGCAACTGGTGATGTCCGCTTTGATGGGGATACCGGCGCTCGAACTCGCCCAATGCACCGAATTATTGAAGCTCTGAAATCACTGGAGGTAGATGTCGACGATGAACTTCGAGGCACGCTGCCGTTCACGGTACATGGCAAGGGATATGTCGCAGGATCAAAAGTAACCCTAGACGCATCTGCTTCCTCACAATTTGTCAGCGCCTTGTTGCTTGCTGGCTCCCGCTACGATGGCGGTCTAGAGGTAGAGCATAAAGGCGGGGTATTACCTTCTATGCCGCACATAGATATGACCATAGAGGTTTTGGCTTCCGTGGGAATTCAAGTTGCCACCCAAATCATTGATGAGCGACATGCGATTTGGCGAGTTTATCCAGGTATACCGAATGCCTTCAATGTCACCGTTGAACCAGATCTCTCAAATGCTGCTCCATTTGTGGCCGCTGCACTTGTCTGCGGTGGCTCGGTCACAATTCCAGACTGGCCACTACGCACCACACAGGCTGGCGACGCACTTCGCTCGTTGCTGACGCAAATGGGTGCAACTGTCACTCGTTCCGGGAATGATGTGACATTTACTGGCGGCCAATTGCACGGCTTGACCGCCGACTTACATGAAGTTGGTGAACTGACCCCAGTCATAGCTGCGTTGTGTGCACTAGCGCAGGGGCCATCGCACCTTTCCGGTATCGCGCATCTACGCGGACATGAGACTGATCGCATTTCAGCATTAGCAACCGAAATTAACCGCTTAGGCGGTGAAGTGACCGAAACCGCTGATGGTCTAATTATTAATCCGCAGCCACTGCATGGTGGAAGTTTTGCAACTTACCATGATCATCGAATGGCGATGGCCGGCGCTGTATTGGGGTTGGCTGTGCCCAATCTCCAAATTGAAGACATTGCCACTACTGGCAAGACGCTCCCAGACTTTGATGTGATGTGGCATGTCATGGTGAACGCGTGAGCCACATAGACGAAGACTCTTTTAGTCGGCGGCCAAGTCGAACTAATTCCCGTCGTCGATCTAAGGACCGCCCAGACTTTTCAGATGCAGTTGTCGGCATGGTTGTTGCAGTTGCTCGAGGTCGGATTACTTGCGTTGTCCCGGATGGAGTTGCTCATGAACAGCAGACTGAGGTCGTAACCGTAAAAGCAAGACAACTTGGCCGAAAGGGAGTTGTAGTTGGAGACAAAGTGCGACTTGTTGGTGACCTAAGTGGTCGACCAGACACACTTGCTCGGTTAGTTGAAGTTCTTGACCGGTCAACCGCACTCATGCGAACTGCTGATGACACTGACCCAGTTGAACGAATGATTGTGGCAAATGCTGACCAGCTGGCAATTGTGACGGCAACAACCAATCCAGAGCCACGAGTGGGTCTGATTGACCGCACATTAGTTGCAGCTTTTGAAGCTGGGCTCGAGCCGATACTGATACTAACTAAGACTGATTTGAAATCACCCGATGAACTTCTTAGCAACTACAGCGGAATGGACCTGAAGTACATTTCAGTTGATCAAACAAGTAAAGCCGGGATTGAGCAAGTCCGTGAAGCTCTGCTGGGACACATGACAGTATTTGTTGGTCACTCTGGCGTCGGAAAGTCAACTCTGGTCAATGCTTTAGTACCAACTGCAATGCGCACTACCGGAGATGTCAACGACATCACAGGCCGCGGTAAGCACACATCAACATCAGCCCAGGCTCTAGCCTTGCCAGAAGACACCGGCTGGGTAATTGATACGCCAGGCTTGCGCTCGTTTGGCTTGGCCCATGTCGACCCGGATCGCATTATTGAAAGTTTTCCTGAACTAGTGGATGGTGCTCACGAATGTCCACGAGCATGTACTCATGTGAACAGTGACGGAATTGCACCGCCAGATTGCGCGCTTGATGACTGGGTTAGCAAGGGCGAGGCTGGTTCTGGCGGAGCTGCCAGATTAAGTTCGCTGCGCCGACTATTGTTCGCGTTGCAAGCGCCGTCTAGCTGAGGCGTAATGCTCTTCAGTTATTGATCCGGATAACTGTCGCAAAACCATCAAGATGACTGCCAAATCGTCAGTGAAGCCAATGCCAACTAGCCAATCTGGGATGAAATCCAGCGGCAAAATGAAATAAGCCAGGGCCGCTGCAAGCAGCGCCTTAACTTTTAGTGAGGTTTTTGGGTCGCGCACGGCGTAATACATGGCCGTTGCCTGAGTAGCGAACGAGATTTTGTCCGAAGTGCTATCCAATTTTTTCGGAAACTCTTTTAGGACTTTTTTGATGGCGTCTGGGTGTTTTTGCAAATAATCGGCACTTTGCTTTACCGCAGCAACGGCCGCAGTTGTAAGTGCCGCAGATTTTCTAGACTGCCGTGCCATCGTTACTCCTGCACATGTAAATTCCGAAATCGGGAACTAACCGATACGGTTATTTTGTGGATGTTGATTTAACTCTTGCTCTAAAGTTAGCCGACCAGGCTGACATCATCACCATGAATCGCTATCGAGCCCAGGATTTAAGGGTTGATGCCAAACCAGATAACTCCCCTGTTACCGAAGCTGATCAAGCTGTCGAGACCTTTATTCGGGATGAGCTAGCCAGCACACATCCTGATGATGGCGTAATTGGTGAGGAGCATCAGGATACTGGACTAGATGCAAAACGGAAATGGATTATTGATCCGATTGACGGAACTAAAAATTATGTTCGAGGCGTGCCAGTTTGGGCCACACTAATAGCCCTGATTGAAGATGATGAACTAAAACTCGGCGTAGTTTCCGCCCCTGCACTGGGCCGTCGCTGGTGGGCGAACTTTGGCGGTGGCGCATTCACAAAAGATGTTGACGGGTCGGTGCGTCCAATTCATGTTTCTGATGTTTCTAACATTGGCGATGCCTCACTGTCCTACAGTGACCCCACCGGATGGACCGGCTATGAATCGGCACTGGGTAATCTGCAGCGCGCTACTTGGCGATCACGAGCGTACGGAGACTTCTGGTCTCATGTAATGGTGGCCGAAGGTGTTGTGGACATCGCTATTGAACCAGAACTAAGTGTTTGGGATATGGCTGCATTTATTGCAATCGTCCGTGAGGCGGGTGGCGCGGTAACTGCCCTTGACGGAAGTGACCCGCTGCAACACAAGAGTGCTGTAACTACCAACTCACTGTTACACAGTGTTGCACTTCGAACTATTTCTGGTAACTAATGTTTTACTCGCTTCAAGCGCATTGGCAAGCCGCCATCTGGGCGAAGCGTCACTGAGGCCTCAATCGGAATTTTCTGCTGATGAATTGGGCTGAGTTTCCAATTGATAGCCAGGCGACTCATAATTTGTGCTCCTTGCATTTTCGCGAGGTCTCGCCCAATACAAAGGCGAGGACCGGTTCCAAATGGAAGGTAGCCAAGCATCGGTTGTCCGTTTATAAATCGATCAGGCTTGAAGTTTTCGTAATCCTGCCACGCATCAGGATGGCGGTGCACAATCCAAGGGCTAACTATTACCAAAGAGTCGGTAGGAATCAGGAATCCATCAACTTCAACTGGACTCAAAGTGCGCCGTGATATCACCCAGGCCGGAGGGTAGAGCCGTAAAGCTTCGTCGAATACCAACCCAGCGCGCTGCGGTTCATCTGCAAGGCGCTGTGCTTCAATTGGATTTGCTCCAAGTAGATTCCAGGCCCAAGTAAGTGCACTAGCAATAGTTTCATGCCCCGCAACAATAAATGTGGCAACTTCATCTCGAATCTGCTGTCGAGTTAGTGGGTGTTCAAGTGAGGTATCCATCAGGACGTCAAGCATGTCTCGGATTGGTTGTCCAGCGGCCAGTGGATCAGCTAGGCGTTGATCAATGATGTTAGATACCGCGTCATCTAGTTGCTTGATTGCGCTACGCATACCCAGGTTACGAGGTGTTGGGATTGCCAAAGGTAAAGGTAGTGGGGTGCGTGCTCGGCGAACTACACCATGCAGAGCTTTGAGCGTTGCTCCAGTTATTCGATCTACTTCGGTAGTGAGGTCGGTACCGAAAAGCGTCGCACCAGTAATCTCCAACGCCAGATTCATCATTGTTTGATCGACATCAATGATGGCAGGACCAGCACTTGTTAGTTCTTGCCAAGTCTTTTCAAGGCGAATCAATGCATTCGATACGGGCTTGACTGCAAGATCAATCATGCCTTTGTGAAATGCCGGAGCTAACTGCCGGCGTGAAGTCTTCCACACTTCAGTATCTGCTGTTAATAACCCTTCACCGGTTACCAGTGAAAGCGTTGAGTACTGCACTGTCTGCTTGCTCATTAGTTTGTGCTTTTGCGCCAATACTTCTCGAGCACCCTGTGGCGAACTTACGAGGTAGGTTGCTGGGCGTGGAATTGGAAACTGAACAACATCACCAAATTGCTGCCAAGTTTCAAATAAAAAGTCCAGTGGATTATGTTGGATTTCCCTAATGCGTCGCAGCATGTCGCGACTGGCCGGACCAGGCGCAGTAACTGGCGTATTCCAGCCGTGTCGAGTTCGCCCTCCTGCGGGTACTGTCCAAGTCATTGACGTTACTTAACCAAAGACAATCGAGCGCTTGGTGAGTCAATCTCAATCTTCATAGTCGCTCCCCCGAATCACGTGCTCCTTGAGTCTAGGTAGTGAAGGTTAACAAATTTGGGGGAATTTGAGAGTTGTTGGGATTGCTGTAGAAGTGCCAAGGCTGGATTGGAGTTTTTGTGAGAAGTGGTCCTGCCGCCGTGGCAAGGGTAGCGGGGACAGGACTCCAATGTGGTTTTCCAGAACATTGGAAAACCACATCTCCTCAAATCCTGGCTTTCCTTACTTAGATAATAAGAAAAGACCCCAAGGAGGGGTCTTTTCTTATTAGTAGCGGGGACAGGATTTGAACCTGTGACCTCTGGGTTATGAGCCCAGCGAGCTACCGAGCTGCTCCACCCCGCGTCGGCTTCATAAGAATACGACAAGGTTTGCATACTTACAAATCGCTTGGCTGCGATTGCTAGCTACTTGCTGACCTTTTTGCCCAGTTCGGTGATGGTGGCTAATGCTGTTTCGAGTCGCTTTTGCGCAGCTCCATAGGCAGCGAAGTCGCCTTTGGCTAACGCTTTCTGTCCTTGCTCGTAAGCAGCGTTGGCCCGTGAGATGGCGTCGGCAAGTTGCGCAGTTACAGATCCAGTTGGTTTCGTCCCTGGATCAGTCGTAGTTTGTCCTGAGAACACCTTCGCCAGCGCAGTTGCCAAGTCGTCTTCAAATGCAACTTTAGAACCAAATGAGACCAAAACTTTTCGGAGCAAGGGGTAGCCATCGCCTTGGCTGGCACGAACATAAACCGGTTCGAAATACAGAAGTCCCCCGCCAACAGGAAGAGAGAGCAAATTACCAAGCACTACATCTGAACCACCTTGACGTAACAGCGAGAGTTTCGCCGAGACATCAGGATCGGATTCGAAGTTGTTCTGCACCTGCGTTGGACCTGGGATGGTTGTGTTACGCGGTAACTGCAACACTCGAATGGTGCCATAGTCTGGACCTGGTTCGGAATTAACCGCCATGAAAGCAGCCAAAGTCTGGCGCTTATTCGGGGCAAATGTTGTAGTCAGGGAGAATGTTGCCTGTTTTTGGTCGGGCATTTTCAGCGTCAAGTAATACGGTGGCTGAGCTTGGTTTATCGATGGCTTTGTTGGGTCGTCTGGCAGATTCCAGAAATCCTGGCCCGAGTAAAAAGCTTGCGGATCTTTGACATGGTACTTGGCCAAAATATCGCGCTGCACTTTGAACATATCCTCGGGATAGCGGACATGTTCTAATACGCCAGCAGGAATTTGCGACTTGGATTGAACAACACCAGGGAAAGCACTCGTCCAAACTTTTAGCAATGGGTCGGTGTTGTCCCATGCGTAAATCTTGACTGTGCCATCGTAGGCATCGACAGTGGCTTTAACTGAATTACGAATGTAAGTGATGTCTTGAGAATTAAAGCTGTTAGTCTGAGCATTTACTGAGTCAGCGGTCGCATCCCTTAGTGAGACTCGAGCTGAATATGGATATGAATTTGAGGTTGTGTAGCCATCTACAATCCATTGAATCCGACCATCGACCACGGCTGGATATGGATCGGTGTCCAGAGTCAACCAAGGCGCAACTTTACGAACCCGAGTTGCTGGATCGCGGTCATAAAGTAATTTACTTTCGCTGGAAATCTGATTGGAGAGCAAAATATTTACATCCTGATAGTGCAGAGCGAAAACCAGGCGCTGGAACAGATTGCCAACTGGTACTCCACCCGTGCCATCGTAAGTATTGTTTTTCTGCCCGTTAGCGCTGCGGTCATCTGGGTAATCCAACTCTTTGGGGTCCGCCCCCTTTGGCGCACCCACAATTGAATACGCGGGAGATTGTTCACCGAAGTAAACTCGCGGCTGCTTAATATCCAATGCGCCCTGTGGTGGGATATCGCTTTCCAAGAAACTTGGTGCGCCTTCAGAGCCAACCTTATTTTCGAAAGCGCCTACTAGACCGTAGCCGTGGGTAAATACCATGTGGTCGTTGAACCAATTGCGCTGGTTTTCCGCCACCCCATCAAGGTTGACTTCACGAACTGCAAGCACTGCACCACGTTTGACGCCATCGATTGAATAGCGGTCAATATCTAAGGAATCTGGGAAGGCGTAGAAACCACGAATCTGCTGCAGATTTCGGAAAGTTGGCGAAACAATACTTGGATCAAGTAAGCGAACATTTGCCAAGGTTGAGGCATCCTTGCCGATAGATGCGCGTGAAGCATTGTCGATTGCTTTGTATTCCTTGATTTGTGCTTTTCCAAGCCCATAGGCACTAACCGTGGATTCCAAATTTCGTTGGATGTAAGGAGTCTCGCGCGCCAACTCACTTGGCTTAACCTGCACCTGCTGAACAAATGCGGGATACAAGCCGCCAATTAAAAGTGAGGCGCCAAACATTGTTCCTAATGCAATGAATGGGACGGTCCATCCGGTTCTAAAAAGCGAAATGAAGAACAGTATTGCGGTGGCAAATGCAATGTAGGTCAGAATGGATTTAGCTGGTAGTACCGCGTGGACATCTGTGTACTTTAGGCCCGTAATCAGCGTGTCAGATTTAGTGGCAAGTGCAAATTTATCTAAGTGATAAGCAAAGCCTTTTAGCAATGCAATCATGCCAAGAAAGAACACAACTTGTTGCCTAGTCGCTTTATTTACGCGACCGATGTTTCGTGGATTAAAGCCACCGTAAATGTAATGCACGATTACGTTAGCGATAGCCGCAAATACTGTGACCGTGAAAAGTATGCCTAGAAAAAATCGCCAGAATGGTAAATCAAACATAAAGAATGAGATGTCTTTTCCAAACTGCGGATCTTTTTTGCCAAATGGCGAAGAGTTCCGCCACACCAATAATGTCCGCCACTGGCTAGCCGACGAGATTCCAACTAGGAGGCCTAAACCCAAAGGGGCGAGGTTGAATAGCACTTTGCGAAGAGGCTCTAGGCCGCCACGATACTGTTCAATTGCGATTTCTTCCGGAGTTACCGGAATCAGAATGGGCCGGCTGCGATAAGCCAAGCGGAGGCTGGCACCTAGTACTACAGAAGTCAGAATGGCAGCTACTACAAAAAGGAAGAATCGAATTTTCAACTGAGTCAGGAAGACGGCAGAATGATCAACGGAGACATACCACTGCCAATCGGCCCAGAAACTTGCAACAATAGAGAGCAAGATAAACGAGAAAATTAAGACTGAAATTAGGACAGCCAGCGGGCTACGGCGGACATTTGGGGCACTGGGATTACTCACACCCCTAGCCTATGTGTTTGCTGAAATATCGGTAAGTCAGAATTGACTACATGGTCAATGATTCAGTGCTAGCGCAAACCATCCGAGAACTCGACGAATTCGTGGCTGCAGCGGGATGGGACCGACCCGCTCGGCTCTTTGGGATTGTTGAAAATTCCACATTAGCCCTTGATCATCCAGAATTACTTGCTGAAAATGCAACAATTCCATACTCGTTTGTAGAACAAGAGATTCAACTTGATAACGAGAATTTAATTGATTCACTAGCAAAGATAAGTTGGCCGGCAGAAATTGGGGGCGCTGCCATTTCGGTGGAGCGCTTAATTTCAATGCAACCTGACGAGGAACTTGCTCCTGAGTCTGGGGAAAATACTAAAGAGATTCGCATCCTGGCACTCGTGATGCGAAACGGTGAAAACTTAAATGCGATACGCCAGCGCGCATTTGATGACGCTGACAATGTGTCGGTGGCTAGTGACCTAGTCCCGGCTCTGAACTTGGCCTTACTGCAAACTCTTCAGGATTGAGTCGCTACGGAAGTTCTCCGGTATTAACAGCCAATCCAGCCTCAAGCCAAGCCATTGTGCCGCCAGCGATGTTTACGGCATCAAATCCTTGACTGAT
>RFTJ01000012.1 GCA_009923495.1 Actinomycetota bacterium | reverse complement strand
TAAGAAGGGGCTACAATTATGCAAATTCGCTTTTCGGTCCAAAAATTATTTCAAGGTAATTCTTGTTGGCAACCTGGTCATCAATTTCGCAACATTCTTGTTGTTAAAAAATCTCGTGAGGTTTTGAATGTGACCAAATCCGCTGTATCCCAATCAGAGTCTTAGCGGTTGATAGTTGTGCTGACACGGAGTTGGGGGCTGTCCCATTGACAGTCGACTTCGCCGCGAGCGATCCTTCGACAGATAGCACCTTGCGTACCTCGGAAGTTAGCCGCGAATCAACTGTCATCAACTGTTCGGTAGAGAGTTCGTTGAGTTCCACACCGGCTGTTTCTGCGGCTTTAACACAGGAGCCCGCGATCTCATGAGCCTGCCGAAATGGCACATTTTGCTGCACGAGCCAATCTGCAATTTCAGTGGCGAGTGCGAAACCTTCAGGCGCGGAGTTAGCCATACGCTCAGTATCGAATTCTAGGGTTTCGACGCATCCTGCCATCGCTGGCAAAACTAGTTGCAACGTTTTTATCGAATCTATGACCGACTCTTTGTCTTCCTGCAAGTCGCGATTGTAGGCAAATGGCAATCCCTTGAGCATGGTAAGTACAGCAGTCAAGTTTCCGATAAGTCGGCCCGACTTACCTCGAGCCAGTTCGGCAACATCAGGGTTCTTTTTCTGCGGCATTATGGAGGAGCCAGTAGACCAGCCATCAGCTAATTTTGCCCAGCCAAATTCTTTACTTGCCCATAAACAGATTTCTTCACCAAGCCTGGATAGATGAACACCAATTAGTGCAGTTACGAATAAGAATTCAGCGACAAAATCACGATCGCTAACTCCATCTATTGAGTTCTCAACAATTTCAGTGAAGCCAAGTTCTTCTGCTACAGCGTGTGGATCGAGTTTCAAACTTGAGCCAGCAAGTGCTCCACTTCCCATCGGTGACTTTCCTGCGCGCTTATCCCAATCTTGTAGGCGTTCAATGTCGCGGCTGAATGCATGAATATGCTTTGCCAATTCGTGCCCAAATGAGACTGGTTGAGCATGCTGCAAGTGCGTAAACCCTGGTGCGGGCGAATTAACGTGTCTGGTCGCTTGATCTAGCAGGGCAACTTCTAGCGCACAAATGTTTTCAACGATGTCCCGAGCTGTATTTCGCAGGTACATTCGTAAATCGGTAGCTACTTGATCGTTACGGCTTCGACCTGCCCTGAGTTTTCCGCCGACTTCGAATCCGATTTGGTCAATGAGTCCACGCTCTAGAGCAGTATGTACATCCTCGTCAGCAGGAACCGGCTGGAACTGTCCTGAAAGAACCTGAGTCATTAGGTTGTCTAGTCCAATAACCATAGTTTCGAGTTCATCATCTGTTAACAATCCGGCGCGATGCAAAACTCGCGCATGTGCTTTGCTTTGCGCTAGGTCGTAAGGCGCTAGTACCCAATCAAAATGGATCGACTCACTCAGTGCCGCCATGGCATCACTTGGTCCATCGCTGAATCTGCCGCCCCACAATTTAGTCATGATTCCAGGTCCCGTCGTGCGGCAATCTTGCTTGGCAGGCCCCAGAGATCGACAAAACCTTTAGCTAGCGACTGGTCGAATGTGTCTCCAGTGTCATATGTTGCTAAGTCAAAGTCGTAAAGTGACTTTGGACTACGTCGACCAGTAACCCAAGCACGACCACCATTCATTGCTAGTCGGACTTCCCCAGATACAACGGAATTAACTTCATCAAAAAAGTTTGAAAGTGCGCGGCGCAGTGGACTGAACCATAGGCCGTCATAAACCAACTCCGCCCAGCGCTGCTCAACTTGCCTAGTAAATCGAGCAAGGTCGCGCTCAACTGTTACGTTCATTAACTCTTGATGTGCTGTGATTAAGGCGATTGCACCGGGTGCTTCGTACACTTCGCGGCTCTTGATGCCGACAAGTCGATCTTCTACCATGTCGAGACGGCCGACACCTTGTGCGCCTGCGCGCTGATTCAAAATCTCAATTGCTTCCAGCATGGAGACTTTCTGGCCATCTAGCGCAACTGGCTTGCCACTTTCAAAAGTGATCGTCACTTCATCAATTGGGCGCGAAACTGTTGGATCTTGGGTGTAGGTGTAAAGGTCTTCAATCGGTGGATTCCAGATGTCCTCTAGAAATCCGGTTTCGACCGCTTTACCCCAAACATTTTGGTCAATTGAATACGGTGACTTCTTATTTACATCGATTGGCAAATTGTGCGCTTGTGCATATTCGATTGCCTTATCTCGAGTCAGTGCTAAATCACGAATAGGAGCAATGCATGTAACCTCTGGGGCCAGGTTTTGAATACCTACTTCAAAACGGACTTGATCATTACCTTTGCCGGTACAACCATGGGCCACGATTGTTGCACCATGTTTTTTTGCGGCTGCAACTAGGTGCTTAACAATGACTGGCCGCGAAAGTGCCGAAACCAGCGGATAACGATCCATATATAGCGCATTAGCTTTGAGCGCAGGTAGACAATATTCGTCAGCGAACTCTTGGCGAGCATCAACTACCTCTGCCTCGACTGCTCCGCAGGCCAGGGCACGCTCGCGAATTACCTCAAGGTCTTCGCCGTCTTGACCGACATCAACAGCACAGGCGATCACTTCGGCTCCCGTTGCTTCAGAAATCCAACCGATGCCAACTGAGGTATCTAAACCACCTGAATACGCAAGTACCACCCGATCCGCCACTTTATTCTCCCTGCTTATTTCTAGTCTGAACTTGTCCAGCTAATTTTTGTAATTGCCCAGACACTTTTTTGCCGCCCTGTGGATCCCGAGTTATTACCAGGACCGTGTCATCACCGGCAACGGTGCCAATTATTGAATCAAGACCTGCTCGATCAATGGCAGATGCCAAATAACTCGCAGCTCCTGGTGGAGTTCTCAATACCACGATATTGCCTGAGTACTCCATGTTTGCCATCAGGTCCGCCAAAGTTCTGGCTAGCCGAGAATTATCTTTACTTGGAATCGCTCCTGTGCTGTCTTCGGGAATCGCATACTGAATGACTCCCCCAGCGCCATGAACTTTGATTGCACCCAGGACTTCCAAATCGCGACTCAATGTCGCTTGGGTAATCGATACACCAGACTTCGCTAGCAACTTAACCAGTTCCGCCTGAGATGAAATCTGAGTAGTTGAAATAATTTGTGCAATCTTGTGCAATCTATTAGCTCGTGAACTCATGACTGCTCCTTAAAACTTTGAACGATGGCGGTTTTAAGAATCTGTAGACCTTGGGACAGTTCTTCATTTGAAATCGTTAGCGGCGGGACCAGGCGCAAAATATTTGCTACCGGACTATTTGTAATTAGACCCAGACTCGCTGCCAAATCCACAACATCTGGTCCAAAAGTATCAGCAAGCACTATTCCTAACATTGCACCAGAGCCACGAACCTCAAGCACGCCCGGCAATCCGGCAATTTCAGATCGTATTGTATGTTCCAGGAATCTTGCCCGATTCATTAAGTCATCGCTGGCAACAACGTCGAGTACCGCGTTTGCTGCAGCGCAAGAAATTGGATTTCCGCCAAAAGTAGATCCATGCTGTCCGGGTATTAAGAATGAAGCCGCCTGGCCAAAAGCTACGCAAGCTCCAATGGGCAATCCGCCACCCAAACCTTTTGCCAGTAGTAAGACATCTGGTGCAATCTTCGCCTGCTCGTATGCAAACATTGTTCCAGAGCGCGCAATTCCAGTTTGTACCTCATCTAAAACAAGTAATGCGCCAGTGACATCACAAATCTCGCGGGCCGCTTGCAGAAATTCGGAAGAAAGTGGAATGACACCGCCCTCGCCCAGAATAGGCTCAAGCCAAATTGCTGCCGTCTTGTCCGTCACCGCTTTGCGCAGTTCGGCCAGATTGTTTGGTTCAATGAAAACCACATCAGAAAGCAGTGGATAAAACGGCTGCGATTTTTCTGGCTGACCAGTTAGCGATAAAGCGCCAGTTGTGCGCCCATGGAAGCTTTTCTTGAGGCAAACGATTTGTGTGCGACCGGTCTTGCGAGATAGTTTTATTGCCGCCTCATTAGCCTCTGCGCCTGAGTTGCAGAAAAAGACTCGAGCGCTTGGATGAGTCAATTCAACTAATCGCTGCGCTAACTTCAGTACTTGCGGATGCGTCGCGAAGTTACTCGTATGTCCCAGTGTGGAAACCTGTTCAGTTACCGCTTGTACCAATGCCGGATGTGCATGGCCCAAAGTGTTTACGGCAATTCCGGCAAGAAAATCTATGTATTGCTTTCCATCTGCATCCCAGACAGTAGCATTCTGACCCTTAACTAATGCGAGTTTAGGAGTGCCATAGGTAGGCATGACTGTTGAATTCCAACCAGCTAGTGCCAAAGCAGTGCTCATCCCGGCACCACCATCGTGCCTAGGCCTTCATCGGTGAACACTTCGAGTAACAAGCAGTGCTCCTGTCGCCCATCAACGACTGTGGCCTCGGGCACTCCCTGATCTACGGCCCGAACGCAAGCTTCCATCTTGGGCACCATCCCAGAGCCAAATGTGCTGAGCATCGGGATCAGCTCGGAGACTGAAATTTGCGAAATCAGATCTGATGTGTCCGGCCAGTTCCGATAAAGTCCAGGCACATCGGTTAGCACAACTAACTTCTCAGCTTTCAGTGCCACTGCGATTGCAGATGCTGCAGTATCTGCATTGACATTAAAAAGGTCGCCTTTGGTTCCCACGGCTACAGTCGAAATCACCGGAATCTTGCCCGATGAAATTACCTCAAGAATCGGCTGCGGATTAACTTCAGTCACATCGCCGACGAATCCGATATCTACTGGTGTGCTGTCAACAATTACATCTCGGTGAACCGCATTTAAAATCCCCTGCTCGTCTCCCGATAAACCAACGGCGAAGTCTCCGTGCTGATTAATTAACCTGACGAGTTGTGCCTGAACTTCATTGACCAGGACTTCACGGACAACTTGCATCGTTTCGGCGGTAGTTACTCGGTAGCCACCTTTAAATTCGCTAGTCATACCACGAGCTGTAAGTGCGGCTGAAATTTGTGGCCCACCGCCATGGACAACAACGGGACGCAGGCCACTAAGGCGTAAGTAGGCTACATCAGCGGCAAACGCCTCGATTAATTCCTGACTGACCATGGCATTGCCACCGAATTTTACGACGATAGTAGTTCCGCGAAAACGCTCTAACCATGGCAGTGCTTCTACTAACACTGAAGCTTTTTGCGCGGGCGTTAGATGGCTAATCATGATGAGTACGCCGAATTCTCATGTACATACATCGGGCTCAAATCATTGGTCCAAAGTGTGGCTTCTGCTGAGCCGCTGTTGAGTGAGATATCAATTTCTACAAAACGATGGCTCAAATCAACTTGTGGCTCAGATAAGAGCGCTGCACCGTTTCGGCAAACAACAACTTTATTAAAGTAAACATCAACTCCATCAGGCTCGAATGCTGCAGCGGTGGTGCCAAGTGCGGCTAACACTCGGCCCCAATTTGGATCTTCACCATGTATCGCACATTTCAACAGGTTGCTTCGCGAAACTGCTCTTGCGACTTCCAGGGCATCCGACTCAGTTGCTGCGGTACTCACTGAAATCTTGATTTCCTTGGTAGCGCCTTCGGCATCGGCAATCAATTGAGCTGCTAGATCTAAGCAAACCGCAGTCAATGCTGATTCAAAGTCAGTGACTTCGGGAGTAAATCCTGATGCCGCGGACGAGAGTAGCAATACGGTGTCATTGGTCGACATACAGCCATCTGAATCTATTCGGTCGAATGTTAAGCGAGTGGCTTTTCGCAATGCATTGTCGGCCGTCATTGCATCAAGGTTTGCATCGGTGGTAATAACCACCAGCATGGTTGCTAAACCAGGAGCCAACATGCCAGCGCCTTTTGCCATCGCCCCTATCCGCCAACCAGAAGTTGACTCAAAAGAAGCAAGTTTGGGTACTGAGTCGGTAGTCATGATTGCATTTGCAGCGGCAATACCCCCTTGGTCAGAAATTTCTGCTGCCGCCAAATGAATACCTGTGGTCAATTTATCCATTGGCAGTCGCTTGCCAATCAAACCAGTCGAGCAGACCGCTACCTCAATTGCGCCAATGCCTAATAACTTGGCCACCAATTCAGCGCTGTGATGGGTATCAGCAAACCCGTCTGGTCCAGTACAGGCATTAGCTCCACCTGAATTGATAATTACCGCTTTTGCCATACCGTTTTTTAGACACTGCTGCGACCACAGCACAGGTGCTGCTTTTATGCGATTGCGAGTAAACACTGCTGCTGCTGAAAAATGCGGACCATCATTTACTACTAAAGCAACATCTGACTTGCCAGACTCCTTTAAGCCAGCAGCCACACCGGTTGCGCGAAAGCCCCTGGGAAAAGTTACGCTCACGGTGCGATTCCTATCGCAGTGAGCCCTGCTCCTTCTGGTAGGCCAAACATGAGATTTGCATTTTGTACGGCTTGTCCAGCCGCACCCTTTATTAAATTATCTAAAGCCGTTACTACTGTGACCCGATTCGTGTGCGGATCTACCGCAACTTGAAGGTGAACGGCATTGCTGCCAAGCGTCGCGGCGGTGTTAGGTAGTTGGTCAGCAGGAAGTACTCGGACGAAAGACTCGCCTTGATATGCATCAATGAGTGCTTTGCGTATCGCTTGTTCGTTCGCATTAGCCTTTGCGCTAATCGTGGCCAAAATCCCTCTGGGCATAGGCGCTAGCATTGGCGTGAAATTTATTGCCACAGATTCTGAGGTGAGCCCCTGTAATTCTTGCTCGATCTCTGGGGTGTGTTGATGTGTTCCACCGATTCTGTAAGCAGACATTGCGCCCATAACTTCACTGCCGAGCAGGTTTGCTGTTGCTCTGCGACCTGCGCCTGAAGTCCCTGATGCGGCGACAACGATGATGTCATTTACTTCGATTAATTGAGCACAAATCAGAGGAGCTAGGCCAAGCTCAATGGCAGTGGCGTAGCAACCTGGATTGGCCACTTTGCTACTAGCTGCAATTTGTGTTCTGCGTCCAGGTAATTCTGGAAGACCGTAAACAAATGAACCCGCATAAGCGCCTTCATAATATTTCTCCCACTGCCCTGCGTCCGTCAGTCGGAAATCTGCACCTAAATCGACCACCTTTACGGACTCTGGCAAGGTTGTTATCAATTCACCGGACTGACCATGCGGTAGGGCTAGAAAAATTAACTCGGCATCGGCAAGTGCGTCAGCAGAAGTTTGGGCAAACATCAGGTCCGCCAACTCAGCTTGAGCAGAAAATTGCGGGTGCACCTGCGCTAGTCGACTACCGGCCAACGAGCCCGCAGTAATTGTGCGTAGTTCAAAATCTGGATGACTATGCACTAGACGAATGAGTTCAGCACCGGCATATCCCGAAGCTCCGACAATTGCTACCTTTGGCATTTCTCAATTATACATAAACATGCATAATTGCATAATTAGCCAGAGTCCAATCAGTTACGGGGTTATGGTTACGCTACCTTGACCATTTACGGAGTAGTACCGGATGTAATCAACACTCATGCTGGTAGAACTCAATGCGGGATCAATGACACCGCCCATACTTCCACCCATCGCAACGTTGAAAATCGCATAAAACTTTGGTGCTGAGCCATTTGCTTGTGGTCCAAATGGCCACACTGCATTTGGCACATTTGCCTTATTAAGCGAGTAGCGAGCAACTCCATCGATATACCAAGTAAGCGAGGTTGGAGTCCACAGGATGCCGTACGTGTGATAGTCGTCCGAGAGTTTGACAGGCAGAGTCGTTGTGTTTTGATTCGGCCCTTGGATATGACTACCTTGCGTTGTGGTCGACCAGTGAGCCGTTCCCCAGTTGGTATATGGGGCGTTTCCTTCGCCTTCCATGATGTCAATCTCACCGCACACCGGCCATGGTCGGATTGCAATGTCTTGGCCCAGCATCCAGAACGCGGGCCAGGTGCCACCACCAGCAGGATTCTTAATCCGAGCTTCTAGATATCCATATGTGAAATTCACTTTTCCATAAGAAGTTATTTTGCCGCTACTCCACTCGCATTTGCCGTAATAGCAATTTGGTGCACTGCTACCTGAGAGACGGTTGGAGGTTATGACAAGACTTGATGATCCATTGAGCTTATTTGCGCCGGAGACATACCATTGACGTTCGCCATTTCCCCAGCCGCAATTACCGATGTTGCAGCCGTCCTCTAAATCTGCAGTCCAGTAACTTGAATTAGGACCGGTGCCCGATGTTCCGGAAAAATCATCTTGCCAGAGCAAGGACATTGTTGGGGACGGTGAAGGATCGGCCGGCGGAGCTTGGTCATAGGCAATGTTTATGATGTCCACGATGTCTGTCCCGACATTGGCGACGTATGCCGAAATTTGTGTATATAAGAAACTGCCCACAGCATCCAAGTTTGTAATTGCAAAACTAACGTTGCCGTTGGTATCTGTAATTCCGGTAACTGTGCCTTGATGTGTGCCGGTTCCTGCTTCTGTTCCACTTGTTGTTACAGACCCGACTCGAACGTGTGCGGTTGAGTTACTGTACCCCTTGCCCAGAATCAAAGTAACAGTCTTGTTCGCTGCCACATTGCCCAGTTTGTCCTTCACATTGAAGCTGACGGTCTTGGTGTAACTCACGGGCAAGTGGACGGTTCCATAACGCAAACCATTCGCATACCAGCCATTACTTACCCAAAGCGCCGCATCACCAAGATTCTGGGCGAATTCTGAATTTGAGAAAGTCGTTTGCCTAACCGTCCAAGGTCCACCGCTGGCCGGCGATGCGGTAGCTGACGGCGTCGCTGACGCGGTTGGGGTTGGGGTCGCTCCACCTGCGACAAAGGTTGCATTTAACGCTGCTGATGTGTACCCCGGTCCGCGCTGGCGGATTTCAAAGGTGGAGCCGATGTTGCTTCCCGTGAAGGTTGCCAAGAAATAACCGCTCCCGCTGGAATCAAGCATCAATTGGCACTGTGTTGTCGCACCATCTGGATAGCAACTGCTACTGGACCATGGCGCAGACAGTTCGGTGTGCGGAACACTTGAGGTCATACCTACTGAGAATGAGTCAAGGGTGATCAATACTCGTTTGCCAGCGTTTGCCGAATTCGAGTTGTAATTAATGCGAACCGGTCGCCCTACGGGGACGGAGACCGCACTATTAGAAATCGTGCGAATTACACCATCAACGGAGATCGAAACATTCGTGATGGGACCACAAAGTTGTGCTGCATCCTCGACGCAAGATAATGCAGTTGCAGTCGGTGTTGGTGTAGGCGTTGCCGTAGCGGTTCCGGAGGAAATTGAAAATGACTGAGTGACAGGCGTAGCGGCTGAATAATATACATTTCCGCTGTTACTAGCCCGGAGCGTGCATGTTCCAGCTTTGATTGCCTTTACGGCCCCGGCAATCACTGCACAGACAGTAGGAGTAAGACTTAGGTAGCTAACGGTCCCGCCAATTGAACTCGCAGACAAGGTTTGATTTGCCGAATCGGTAGACATATTTGTTAGCGAATCGAAGGTGATTTCATTTCCGGCTTTGGTTATTGCAAATCCCCTAGTTACCGCAGTGGCACGAGCAAAATCGGCATCGCCGAGGTTTGTTGCACGCAGACTGCAAGTTCCTGGTTTAAGTGCGAAAACTTCAAATCCGCTTACTGAGCAAATAGCTGGCGTAAGAGTTGATACAACCGTTTCTCCGCCTGTTTGTGTTATGTCGAGAGACTGCGTCTGTCCGTATTTAATTGATGCAGGAGCGACAAATCTAATTGCATTTCTGGCCGCAACTGCTTTTACTGACTTGCTAGCGATCGGGCTATTGCCCAAGTAATTAGTAGCCCTCAGTCGTAAGGCATAGGTCAATCCATTCGTAAGATTTGAAATAACTAGTGGATTCGATGAAACCGGATTCCAGGTAACCCCAGCATCGAGTGAAAAGCTGACATTGGTAATCGTGGAACCATTTGGATTACCTAATATGTAATTCACACTTAGCGTGCGTGAAATGCTAGTTCCCACCGACTGGATGACTGGAATGCTTGGAACCTTGGCCGAAGTCGTTGACGGCGACATAAAAACTGGATCAGAGGCAGCAGACCAGCCCGCTGAATTTTGGGCGCGGATTACAAAATCGTAGAGACTATTGTTCGTTAGTCCGGTAAATGTATGTGCGGTAGCCGTTGGCGCTGGGGTCGCCCGAACCTCGGTTATGCCATTTGTGCCAACAATCTGAAATGCACTCAAATTACTTCCGCCGTCGGACCCTGCTTGCCAGCGAATGGTTACCGAAGCATTTCCGCGCGTAGCCTGGATATTTTGTGGTGCATCGGGCACGGATACCAATGGTGCTGAAAGTGCTGCGCTAGAGATTAGTAAGGAAAAAACTAATCCGATCAAAGCGACACTTCTGGTGAGCGAAATGCGCGTCATTATTTCTCACATTCATTTGAACCGATTGGCTAAATTCATTTAACCACAGGAAATTAACGGCGTAGGCAATTCAGAAGGGGATTCGCTATTCACAGGCAAATCTAAGGACTCAGCGGCAAGTGGCCATTGGGGCAAAGAAGCTGACTAGAAATATGATCCGCAGAAAAAGGTAGTATTTTCTGTATGCTCACTGCTGCAACCAAATTTCTCAAGACTGCTAGAAGGAATTTTCGCCTTCGCAAGCAAATTCGATTAGAAGGCAATCAAATCAAAAGAGAATTTGAACTAGACAAAGACCGATATCTACGGCACAGCACACCAAAGGACTCGTTGTACCAGGCGGCGAAATTGGAACACGAATTTAGAACCCAAATAGATAGAGATGTCCATCGGGTCGAAAAGGGGTTAGCTTTGCGCAATCCCAAAAGACCGTTTGGAAAAGACTTACTCATCCGACTGCAATTCCTTTTAGCAAAATTGCCTTCAAAGAACAGCAACCTTCGAACTTCGCTCCAAGGTGCTATTGATGACTTGACGGAATGGAATTCTGGTTCAGGACCTTCAGAAAATTCGGCTCCTCAGTATGCAGAATACAAAATTCCAGAAAATTTCGATTTGCAAAAGTTTTTCTGGAGTCGCAAGAGTCTCCGAGTTTTTTCGGATAGACCAGTGGATCGGGAATTAATTTCTCAGGCGGTAGACCTAGCAAGAAATACTCCATCCGTATGTAACCGGCAATCTTGGCAAGTGTATGCAATTGACCAGAGTGAGTTACTCGAGGCAGTCCTGCCGCTTCAGAATGGGAATGAAAGTTTTAGGTCTGAAATCAAGATGGCGTTGGTGATCACATCAGACCTGAACAAATTCAGCGGAGCAGGCGAACGCAATCAGGTATGGATAGACGGCGGACTGTTTTCAATGTCGCTCGCCTGGGCATTGCATGGTCTTGGCTTAGGCACCTGCATGCTCAACTGGTCAGTCTTGAATTCACAGTCAGAGAGACTGCGTCAAAAATTACACATGCCAGATAACGAAGAAGTAATGATGCTCATGGCAGTTGGCCACCCGGAAACAAACATCAGATTCGCCAAGTCCGAGAAAAAGTTAGGCGAAGAAATCCTCATTTGGCCAACGCCGCAGATGGATTAAACGGCTAGCGGAGATTAGTTCTTTGACGTTGATAATTTAGTAAGTTCTACCAAGACTTGGTCCATGGCGTTCTCCCAGGACAGAGTTCGAAGTTCACCTTCGATTGCCAGTTCTTGCTGAGCCCTAATTTGCAAGTTTTGCAGTGGCTTTAATTTCTCAATTAACTCATCTGCATTACTAAAAGTGAATTTAGAAAGATATCCACTGAGCTCGGGCGGCGCGGTACTCAGCGTGTAAGGAGAAATTAAACACAGCCTATTTCTCTGCAGTGATTCGGTGATCTTTAACTGACTACCGCCGCCAGAAGTGGTTGGGATAACGGAGGCAAGCGCGCCTTGATAAATGGCCTCCTGTGACTCTGGATCCGAAACTATCCTTAGATTGACGCTCTCCATTAAGTTCAACTTATTGGCAGAGCGTCCTGCAACTACTAATTCAAGGTCTGGAAAGACTGCCGAGACTTTTGGCCAAAAGTTTTCGACGAAATCCAAAGTTGACTCAATATTCGGCGCATAATTCATTGAGGCAAAAATCAGCAGATAGGCATCTGATCCCGTTGTGGCCAGAGGCTGATAATTGACCCCATTTGGCGCAAGCAGAACATTTGCATCCCATTCAGATAAGCGACACGCATCCTTTTCACTCAGTGCTACAGCGGCCTTGGCTTTTCGGGCGACTTTTGGCTCCCATATTTTCGCCTTAAGTGATTCAAGCATCAACCTAAATTTCCCGCGCATTTTTTGTGACTTGGCCATAGAGGCAAATCTTTCGCCTTCAATGTTTGCGAACTCAACAAAACTAATGTCAGCGAACTCTGCAAAGAGTGCCGGCGCACCTGCTGGTAGATAGGAATGAGTCCAATAAATGAGGTCAGGCTGAACTTGATCGATGAACTCTCGTAACCTTGCTTGATTGTGGCCCAAAAGATCAGCACCGAGTTTAGGCCGGAACGAAAATTTGTTTCTGCTACTGGCTTGCTTCACGAGGCGAATTGAACCAGCTATGAAATCTGGGGCTTGAAAATCTTGCCCGCTTGGTGCCGCCAAGTAAACCTCGTGGTGTGATCCAAATACTTGCAAGACCTGGGCAATGCGAATCCGTCCACCATGGTTACTTGGCCATGGTGACTCGTTGGCAATTACTACTAATTTCACAGTGACCGCTTCTTCTGGGACTACCTAATAGTAATCAATCAGGAGGAATGTTTGAGTTAGCAACGAGATGTCGGGGAATCTAACGTGAATTGGGCAACGGATAAGATTGACCTTGTGAAAAAAGCTTTGCTTACCAAATGGAAACGAATCAGACGCTCACTTCGAGAAACGGCAGAGACCATATATCTTTATCTGCCTTACCAGAAAGTCCCAGAAAATCGCAATTTGGTTGCAGTGTGGACCGCACCTCGAATTACAAACAATGTCGGGGATCGCGCTCTGACCGAGGGTTCGATCAACCTAATCCCAGACTCCAACTGTCTGCTTATCGCCCGTGACGGACAGGAATATGCAGACAGCTTGGCGAAGGTGTTTACCTTTCCGCAAACTTCAGAAGCTGGTCGCTTCATTGATTTTGTAAAAATTATTGCCAAATGGTTAGCTAACCAAAAAGTAAAAGTTCAACTTTTTTCGATGAGTTGGAATACCTCCCCTACCAGTGCAGCCAAGCAGGCCGCACTTAGCGCAAGTAAAAATGGCGTAACCACCTTTAGTCGCGATGAACTTTCAGTGCGACGATTGCGTGATTTAGGGGTTAAAGCAGAGTTTGCAGCTGACGTTTCATTTCTGCGTTCAAATTACGTTGAACCTAACGACGAAGTACAAGCTTGGTTTAATCGGCCAACTAAGAAAGTCCTGGTAAATGTTAGTGATTGGGTAACTGACGATCCGACGATGTTTACAGGACTGATAAGTGCTCTTAGCTCGCTAGGAGATGACTATGAAATTCTCTATGTGCCAATGGTTCACTACGGCGCAAACACCGACACCGTTGCCTGCACAAAGTTAGCAAACGAGGTAACTGGCTGGGTCCTGCCTAAACTGCCAACCCCAAGCGAGTTGCGCTGGATGGCAGAACGGTCGGAGTTCAGTATCTCGGCTCGTATGCACTGTTGTCTGATTGGATTTGCTGCCGGTTTGCCTTCGGTTGGCCTGGAATATCAGGGAAAGTTTGAAGGCGCCTTCAAGGTTTTCGGCTTGGAGAGATTTGCCATCAAACCCGAAGAGTTCAGCGCAAAGTTCCTTCCGGCATTTGATGAGATTGTTGCCACTAATGCTGAACTACGAGCAAATATTCTGCAGCAATTGCCGGATGTTACTGCCAGCGCAAGAGTTCCTGTTGACTTAGCGCTAGCAAGCATTAAAGGGATTACCGACTAAGCAACTCTTGATAAAGCCCTACATGGGCCGCAATGTAATCATCCCAAGTCTTGCCTTGCATAAAGTCCTTTCCAGCCTGACTCATGTGCTCACGAGCCGCTTTGGAAAGTATCTCAGCCTGGCTAATGGCAGCTGCGAGTCCCTCATGACCTAGCTCTGCGTCAAACCAGACGGCAGCATCGCGTGGCACCCAAGTCAAGCTTGGCAAATTAGGCAAGATCAGCGGCACCCCCATTTGCATGGCTAGATTAACAAATCCGGAATTCGATATTTGCCTGAAAGGACAAACTAGAAAATCTGTTGCGAGCAACAAGTTTGCCAACTCATCGTCACTGAGAAAGTTGAGATTTAGGTTCAACTTATGTTGTGCTCTCACCAAATCTGACAACGCGAGAATTTCAGTCTTAAAAGGTCCTTCGGATGCCGATCCTGCCAAAGTGAACACGTTTTCACTTTGTAGTAATGAAACCGCTTTGAGAAAAATGTCGGGGCCCTTGTATGGCCTCACATGGCCAAGCGCTGAAAAATTCAGTTGGCCATCAATAATTTGGAGCTCACTTCGAACAGTGTCATAATCCTTTGTTGGGACAAGGGACGGTTCAGCAGCAGAAATCAGAACCAGCTTTTTAGGTGCAAATGAGTTTTGGATTGCTGAGAAATTTTCCTCATTCAATGCGATAACGCAATCGCAGTTTCTAGCCAGCAGTTTTCTGGCAGCAATGTCATCTGGAAAAACTTTGTCGTGTGGTAGAAAATTGTGCGCCGTCCAGACAAGGTAGAGTCCGGAAATTTTTAATCCAAAGAAAAATAAGTTATGCCATAAATAAAAGAATTTGTCGGCTAACGCGCCTTTTGGTCTTGGCGGCCGGAACTGACCAGAGACCCAATGTATGTGCATGATTCGATAACCAAGTAACCGATAATAAAGCGGAGCGATTGGTGAAAGAAGTACGAGCAGGGCAATTTTTGAAAGTTTGGGTTCACTCTTTTTGGTTGCGATGCCAGAGCTAGAGATGCCTGCGACCAGAGAGACCACATGTTGATTGTTGATCCAGACATAGTGGATTACTTTTTTCCGACTGGTCGTTGACTTGGCCACAAGTTAAGACTAGGGCAAGCAGGTATGATTGGGACATGCCGATAATTGCCGCGCTAAAACGGGCCTTAGAGCTACTAAAACCTCGCGACCACAGGCGCCTCTACCTTGGCATGGCGGCCCAAGTCTGCATCTCGCTTCTCGACACGGCTGGAGTGCTTTTAATTGGCGCAATCACCTACATAGCGAGCTCCACCACAGAAGGAAATGGCGTGCCCAAATCTGTGGAATCAGTTCTGGCGAAATTGGGTTTTGAGAGCGTTCAAGCCAATAAACTTCTGGCCATTCTTGGCGTGATTGCGATCATTCTATTTATGGGTCGCAGTATCATCGCACCACTTCTGCTGCGCAAAATCTTACGGTTTCTAACTAGTCGAAGCGCGGAAATCTCCGGTGAACTAACTCGTAAACACTTTAATCAGAGCCTTAAGGAAGTGCAGTGGGCAACTAGTCAGCGCACCGCGTTTGCCCTTGGCTCGGGAATTAGCGCCACAATCTCTGACACATTAGGCGCTTGGGTGGTTTTAGTAGCGGAGGCATCGTTGCTGGTGATGCTCAGTATCACGCTGCTGATCATTGCACCTGGAATAACTATTTTCACACTGATTTATTTCATGATTGTGGTCTATTTCATGCAAAAATGGCTTGGTCGCAAGTCAAGTCGAGCGGCAAAGCGTCGATACGCAGCCGACATTGCCGGGGCTAGCGCTGTGGTCGAACTCGTCGGATCATTTCGAGAGGTATTCGTCGGGAATCACGTTGAATATTATGTCGATAAATTTAGCCACATTAGGCGCAGTGGCGCAGCCGCGCAATCCACTTTGCAGTTAATCAATTACATTCCGAAATATGCCCTCGAAGCAGCGCTTATCACCGGCGCTGGCCTACTTACGGTATTCGAATTCAGCACCCAAACTCCAACCAAGGCAATCTCCACATTGGTTTTGTTCATGTCCGCAGCATCTAGAATGTTTCCGTCACTAATCAGAATTCAGGGATCAGCTACTTCAATTAGGGCAGCCAGCTCCGCCGCCCGATATTCCACAGAACTTCTGGCAATTATGAAAGATCGCGAACTGCGACAAAAGGATTTTCAACCTGATTTGGACTTTAAGAAAATTCGAGAGACTGAAAAGTTTGTCCCAGAAATTAGAATAGAAAATCTTTCTTTCAAGTATGGGTCGGACAGCGATTTAATTATCGACAGTGTGAGTTTAGAAATTCCGGTCGGTAGCTTTGTTGCAATAGTCGGACCTACTGGCTCAGGTAAATCAACATTGGTTGACTTAATCCTTGGAGTAAGTGACCCAATTAGTGGAGTGCTCTGCATTAGTGGAATGCCGCCGCGCCAAGCTGTACAAGTATGGCCCGGGCAAATTGGTTTCGTCCCACAAACAGTTTCTTTGAATGCAGCATCGGTTCGGGAAAATGTGGCCATCGGCCTAAAGCCTGGTGAGATAGACGACGCCAAGGTATGGGCGGTTTTAGAGCAGGTTCGACTTGCTGAGTTGCTCAGAAATTCTCGCGAAGGACTTGATACCGAGGTTGGCGAACGCGGGCTACGATTCAGTGGTGGCCAGCGCCAGCGGTTAGGCCTAGCTCGTGCTCTGTACACGGATCCGAAATTACTTGTTCTTGACGAAGCCACCAGTGCTTTGGACTCTGAGACCGAGTCAGCGGTTAGCCAGGCCATATCTGAGATGGGAAGTAATGTCACTCGAGTAACGATTGCTCATCGCTTGGCAACTGTAATGGATGCAGATCAAGTTATCTATCTAGATTCTGGAAGGGTCCTTGCCACCGGTACTTTCCAGGAAGTCAGACAAGCCGTACCTGAATTTGATCAACAGGCCAAACTCTTAGGTCTTTAGATTTAACGGCATGGCACTGAGCAGAGGATCTGTATTCCGTTTGTTCTATCCCGGCGCAACAGCAGACTTTTTACTGATCAGCCAGATCTAAAACTCCTTGCTTATCCAGCGACCTTCTGAGAAATGGCGCGATACTTTCGCTGACACTAGGGATGAGGTGTCCTCCGTCTGCCGTTGCTGGAGATTTTCCAATAATGGCAGGACATAGGATCGAGACGCCTGTTGGAGTACAAAGCGCCTCGCTAGCATCCCAGAAGCCAGTCCTAAATCGATTGACTATCTCTTGTTGTACCTTGCCTAATGGGCCCAACGAGTACTTGATTGGCTTGCATTTTTCTAGCGAGCCTTTAGTATCCAAACACTCTTTTAGATTTGGAAATTTGGGTGTCTTTGCGATTATGAAAACATACTTGCTTGCTGCGGTAATTCGAGGCATAACTTTTAAATATGCGGTTCGGTATTCACCAGTTGTAGGAAAGGCATCTACTGCATCATTGAGAAATACTAGATCTGGCTTAGCAGATTCAAGATATCGAAGTGTCTTCTCTCTGTGTTCGGCACAGCGAACATTGAATTCATTAAGCTTTCTGGGTTTAAGTACCGGAACCGGACAACCAGGCATCGCTAAAAGTTTTATGTTCCACTTATCAGTATTCAGGCTTCGCAAAATAGCTGGCCACAAAGTACGGGCATGGCTGTCGCCGAGAATGATTGCCGTTCGAGCAGTCTTGGGCTCTGCTGCGCTTGACTCACAAACAAATGAAAGCGTGACGGGATCATTGCTCTTGCCTTGGCAGGGGCCAAATCCTCCGGTGCTCGCAATTTTGGTCATGGTCTTTAAATCTGGGTCCAAATCACTTGGAAGCTCAGTAAGCGACAAGGACTTCGCAACTAATTGACGCCACTGAGAAATAGCTGACGAATCAGCGTTCGTGTCATCAAGCAAAGTGCTTGGGTTTGGATTTGGATCGAACTGTATTGCCGAAGGCGGTGGGGCCCAGCCGCTGTCATCAGCTTTTGCTGGCGGATAGAGTGCATAAGCCAGGGCGGCCACCAAAATAAAAGAAATAGTTCCAGTGCGCCATGGCGACTGCTGTACATGTGGCCGAAGCGCCGCCCTCATTTGCTTGCGCTTACTCTCATACAACGGTATGCGAAGTGCAGGTTTCTCAATCAGGAAGTACGTAATCGTACTTATCGCCAGGGCAACCAGGATTCCCAAAAATCGTTGACCCAACGAGTCTAGATAGCCCAATTGCTTGCCAAAAACTACTAGTGGCCAATGCCAGAGGTAAAGCGAATATGAGATTGCACCAATGCCAACAAATATTGGGAAAGAGAGAAATCTATTTACCGCATCTGGCTGGTCCTGGTCTGCTCCCGATAGCAGTAAAAACCCGGTTGCCAGAGCTGGGACAAATAGCGTGATGCCAAAGTTATTTGGCGTAACTAGCGCCATCGAGGCCAGTAACACCGCGAGTGCCGCCCAGCGAAGTGGCAAGAAGGAGTCTCCCAGTTTCTCACGCAGGACTTGAGGTCGCACCAAACTCAATACCCCACCAAGTGCTAACTCCCAGACACGCCCAAATGTCGAGAAATATGCAACACTCGGATTTCGACTGAAGTCGACGATCAACCAGATTGCCGAAGCGGCTATCGCGAGAGCAAAAAACAGATTCGTTCGAGGAATGCTCGAGACGCGATTAGTTTTTGGTGAGACCCGACCACGAATGTTCGATACGAACAAGAAGAACATTGGCCAGATCAAATAAAACTGCTCCTCAACTGCAAGCGACCAGTAGTGCTGGAGTGGCGAGGCATCTTGAGTCTGGGCAAAATAATCAGTGGCTTGATGCATGAAATTAATGTTTGCGGCAAAGAATACTGTCCAGATGGAATCTGCTTTTATCTGCTCAAACTGTAGGGTGTTGAGCCTAGCAAGCGCATAGATGTTTACCGCAATGAGCACAAAAAAAGCAGCAGGCAAGATCCTGCGAACACGTTTGAGATAGAACTTAGACATTGAGATCCGACCAGGCATAAACACCTCGGATTTGGATGCCGAAAACTCTCGGTACAAAATTCCGGTGATTAAGTAGCCTGACAGGACGAAGAAAATGTCAGGGCCGATGAAGCCGCCTGTGAAACCAGGGATTTCGAAGTGGCAAAGTACCACCATTAATACCGCGATTGCCCGCAGGCCAGCTATGTCGTAGCGGAAGCCTGGCCGGTTTTGGCGTGAGATGAATTTTGCAACTATTGTGCTCAACGCATCACCACCCCAATCACCTTAAAGAAACCCGCCACTTGTGCCTACTTCCCAATCGTACTCCAGCCATCGCCCTTAAAATCAGGGCAATTTCTGGGCCCGAATCGACTAGCCACGAAGGGTTGCTTGAAATTGAGTGTTTGCCGCTTCGACCGCTGCCATTCTTGATTTAGCAACTTCTTCGGCAGATAAAGTGCGGTCAGGCGCACGAAATCTTAAGGAAAATGCCAGAGATTTCTTACCCTCTGGAATGGGAGAACCTTGATAAATGTCGAAAAGTCTTACTTCTTCAAGCAAATCTCCAGCTGACTGCGAGATACAAGACATCAAATCGGCAACTGCAACAGATTCGTCAACGATCAAGGCGATGTCCTCTTTGGCAACCGGGAAGGTCCAAACCTTCGGCGCTTTAGGAGTTACATTTGCTGAAGCAATTAATGTATCCAGATCGACTTCCGCAGATACAGTCCGCTCTGGCAGACCTAGCTCAGCGGTTACTCTTGGGGCTAACTCACCGGCAAAACCGAGAGATTGCTCACTAAGGAAAATTTGTCCGCAGCGACCTGGGTGCCACGGAGCGGAATCTGCCGGTTTCACATCAAGGGTCAGTCCAAGTTCAGCACCAAGTGCTACAACTAGGTCAATGGCGTCACGCCAAGTGGCTTGGTCAGCACTGCCCCACCAACCAGCACTGTGCATAGATCCGGCGATCATGATGCCTAAATGGCGCTTCTGTACCGGAACTAAGCTCGCTAAATAATCAAGATCTTTGTCACTTGGGCGCGAAGTGGTTGGCACTTTATTAGCTGGCGGTGCAGATCCCGCCGAAAAACTAACGCTTGCGATTTCAAAAAGTGGGACATCTGAAAATCCCCGCGAGATGTTGCGGTTTACCGCGCCTACTAGGCCCGGCAGCAAAGTGGTTCGAAGTAAAGGCTGCTCGTCTGAAAGTGGGTTTGCTAATCTAACTGCTTTGTACCTCAAGTCGTCACTGGTGATGCCCAGATTCTGTAAATCGCTCTCTGCGGTAAACGGATAATTTTGCACTTCAACTAGGCCACGACCGGCTAGGAATGAACCAATACGCCTACGCACTTTCTGTTCAGCGCTTAGCCCTGGTCCGACTGGAGCAGTTGGCAAAGTGGCAGGAACCTTGTCATACCCATCGATGCGAACAATCTCTTCGACAAGATCAATAGCTTGAGCCAAGTCCGGTCGCCAAGATGGAGGTCGTATCTTCCAGGCGTGTGCACTATCCGAAACACTGCAACCTAAGGCTTCCAGAATCCGTCTTGATTTTTCTAGGTCATAGGTGTGGCCCGAAATGGTGTCTGTCAAAGTTGGGTCAAAATCGATAACTGTAGCGTCAGGAGCAGATTCGATAGCAGATGTTCCGGCATACGTTGCTCCACCATGCTCTATTAGTAATTGTGCGGCCCGAGCGCTTGCAACGGGCGGAATCATTCGATCAACACCGCGCTCAAAGCGGCGCGATGACTCGCTTGAAAGTTTATGGCGTCGACTCATTCTGGCCACAACCGTGGCGTCGAAGTGCGCTGCTTCAATGACGATTCGAGTAGTGGAGTCAGTGATTTCAGTTGCAGACCCGCCCATGGTACCCGCCAATGAGAGTGCACCCGAATCGTCTGCGATAACTAAGTCATCGGGCGACAATTTTCTCTTGACATGATCGAGAGTTTCGAGCAGCTCGTCAGGCTTAGCGCGACGAGCGTGGATTGTTCCCGAGATTTTGTCTGCGTCAAAGGCATGTAGCGGCTGACCTAACTCGAACATCACATAGTTGGTCACATCTACAGCCAACGAAATGGACCGAACGCCAACGGCCGCCAACCTTGCTTTCATAAAATCAGGAGTAGGTGCTTTGGGATCAAAGTTTTCTAAAGTTCGCAGCACTAATAAATCGCAGGCCTGCAAATCTGCACTTGCTGCTTCAACTGCGATTCCAGATGCGAGCGCCAATTCAGGCAATGCATTTGCGGGGTCTGAGTATTGAACACCTGCGGCTATCGCTGCTTCGCGAGCCATACCTCTGATACTTAAGGCGTATCCGCGATCTGGAGTTACGGCAACTTCTAGTACCTCTTCACCTAGGCCAAGGATTGGGAAGGCATCGTCGCCTACTTCGGCTCTGTCGGCAGGAAGGACAATGATTCCCGAATGGTCATCCCCTAATCCGAGCTCACGGACACTGCACAGCATTCCATCCGAAATATGTCCATAGGTTTCGCGAGTTGCAATGGTGAAATCACCTGGAAGGGTGGTTCCTGGTAGCGCGACCACGACAAGATCGCCGACTTCAAAATTGCGGGCGCCACAAACTATGCCCCGGACCCCAGGCGTATCCTGAGCGCCATTTGCTGAACCTACTTCAACCTGGCACCACCGAATAGGCTTCTTAAATTCGGTAAGTTCTTCAATTGATTGCACTCGGCCCACTACTAGTTGGCCACGAACATCACCAACCGTCTCTACCCCTTCAACTTCAAAGCCAACAGAAAGAAGTAGGCTTGCCAATTCACGACCGGATATATCTTCGGGCAATGGGGCAAATTCTCTGAGCCAGGAAACTGGAATGCGCATTACCCACCTAGCCCAAATGCCCGAGTGAAACGCACATCGCCCTCATACATATCGCGCAAATCAGTTATGCCGTGCCGGAACATCAATGTGCGCTCGAGTCCCATGCCGAATGCAAATCCCGTGAATTCATTGGGGTCAATTCCGCATGCGATAAGGACTTTGGGGTTCACCATTCCGCAGCCACCCCACTCGATCCAGCCCTCGCTGCGGCAAGTACGACATGGCGCACTTGGATTGTCTACTGATGCACCACGGCAGGCAAAGCACTGAAGATCGACTTCTGCGGATGGCTCGGTGAATGGGAAAAATGATGGACGAAGTCTAGTCACGAGTCCTTGGCCAAACATTGCACTAGCAAAATGATTAAGTGTGCCTTTCAGGTCGGCCATAGTAATGCCTTTATCCACGACCAAAGCTTCGACTTGGTGAAAGACTGGCGAGTGCGTCGCATCTAACTCGTCAGTGCGAAAAACTCGACCAGGACAAACGACATAAATCGGAGGCTGCTTATTTAGCATTGTCCGAATTTGCACAGGTGAAGTGTGAGTGCGTAAAACTAAGCCAGACTCTTCATTTTCAATAAAAAATGTGTCCTGCATAGTTCGAGCTGGATGGTCAGCTGGAATATTTAAGGCGTCGAAATTAAACCACTCAGCTTCAATTTCAGGACCTTCGGCCATCTCATAACCAAGCGCAATAAAGATGTCGGCGATTTGTTCTTGAATCGTAGTTAGCGGGTGACGTGCGCCACGCACGGATGATTGAGCAGCGGCCGTGACATCTACTCGCTCAGTTAGCAAAATTAGAGCGTCTCGCTCAGCCTCTAGCTCAGCTGACCGAACTTCCAGTGCTTGATTCACCTCAGTGCGGGCCTGACCCATGCGCTTTCCGGCTTCAGCCTTGGCTGCTGGAGGTAGTGCGCCGATTTCGCGGTTAGCAAGTGCCAGTGGTGACCGGTCTCCAGCATGTGCTAGCCGAACCGCCTTTAACTCATCTAGATTGGCAGCGTTGGCAATTGCCGAGAGTGCGATCGCTACTTGTTCGTCGAGATATTCTGGCGCCAAAGTGCTGACCTCAACCGGGTCGAAGGACTTATTTGGGGCAGACACGACCAGACTCCTAAAATTTAACTTTTTCAAGTTTAGCGGGTTGGATTCAAGAGTTTGTGGACCGCTGGGCACTGGCACTGGCATAGAGGCAGACTGCGGTTGCCGTTGCTAAATTCAATGATTCGGCTTTGCCATATATTGGGATTGCAACCACCTGGTCCACAGCATTAAGTAAATCCTGTGGCAGACCCCAAGCTTCATTTCCGAAAATCCAGAGTGTTGGTTTAGTCAGATCAGCTGCTACATCAAACGGCTCTCCGCTGCCGTCGGCGGCCAAGACTTGAAGTCCTAATAGCCGAGCCCGAGCAATTGCTTCATGAAGATCGACCCCTTCAACACAGGGCAGGTGAAAAAGCGAACCAGCAGTTGAGCGAACTACCTTGGGATTTTGTAGTTCTACCGAGTCTGTTGTGGTTAGTACGCCATCGGCGGCAACTGCATCCGCTACTCGAATCACTGAGCCAGCATTTCCTGGGTCACGAACTGATGCCAAGGCCACAACCAGCTTGCTATTTGAATTTAGCACCGACTCAAGGGCCGAATCGGGACTATTGACGATGGCAACCATGCCTTGCGGTGTTACGGCACTGGCTAAAACTTCAATGACTTCCGGAATTACCAGAGTGATTTCGACAGCTTGGAGTTGTGCTGATTGCAAAATATCTTGGTACCTATCGGCTGAATCCTCGGTGATAAATAGCTCTCGAACCAATCCGGAATTAATCGCTTCGCGGACTGCTTGTGGTCCTTCAGCCAAGAAAGCCTGCTGCGCTGCCCTGAATTTGCTTTCTAATAAGCGACGTGCGCGCACTACTTTGAGTGCACGCACGTTTGTTTCGACATATGTCATGTCTGAAAGTTAGTCCTTTGGCAGAGCGTTAGCTGCAACCTGTACCAATTGAGCGAAAGTTGCTGGCTCGTTAACCGCAAGCTCGGCGAGCATCCGACGGTCAACCTCAACTTCAGCAATCTTCAATCCTTGAATGAAGCGGTTGTAAGTAAGTCCATTCGCTCGAGCGCCAGCGTTGATGCGCTGAATCCAAAGCTTGCGGAAGTCGCCTTTGCGAGTACGGCGATCTGCATATGCGTACACCATCGAGTGGGTAACTTGCTCTTTTGCCTTGCGGTACAGGCGTGAGCGCTGACCACGGTAGCCACTTGCCTGCTCTAAAACTTCACGACGCTTCTTTGCTGCGTTAACTGCTCTTTTTACACGTGCCATGATTCATTCTCCTTTTCGAGTTCGCGGTTAGCGACCGAGTAATTTCTTTGCCTTCTTGGCATCGCCTGGGGACAAAACCTGATCAACAGAAAGTCGACGAGTGCGCTTACTTGATTTACTTTCAAGTAGATGGCGCTTATTTGACTGTTCCTTCATTAACTTGCCGGAACCAGTAACCCGGAAACGTTTTTTTGCACCGCTGTGCGTCTTATTCTTCGGCATTACTTTTTCTCCTTGTTCGTTGTCTTACAAATCTCGGGTGAGTCTTACGACTCGGCTTTCTTGGTGGCTGCTTTCTTGGCTACCGCTTTCTTCACTGGAGCTTTCTTCGCAGGAGTAGCATCTGTTGCCTCGGTTACCGCCTTCTTGGCCGGCGCTTTCTTGGCCGCAGCCTTCTTAGCTGGTGCGACAACCGCTTGCTCTGCTGTCTCGGTCGTAGCAACTTCAGGTTCGGTTGCAACAACTTCTGGCTTAACAGCCACTTCAGCTGGCACAACGGGTTGCTGCACAACTGTTTCGGCTGGCTTTGTTGGCTTAGTAGGTGCGGTCTTCTTGCGAACTGGTGCGAGCACCATGGTCATGTTTCGACCATCTTGCAAGGGCGATGACTCAATTATTGCCATCTCACCGATGTCAGCAGCAAGTCGCTGCAATAGTCGGTATCCAAGTTCTGGACGCGATTGTTCGCGACCGCGGAACATGATGGTTATCTTGACTTTATCGCCGGCATTCAAGAAGCGTAAGATGTGACCTTTCTTGGTCTCATAGTCATGGTTATCAATCTTGGGGCGAAGTTTCATCTCTTTGATAACGGTGTTGACCTGATTCTTACGAGACTCTCGTGCTTTAACCGCTGCATCGTATTTGAATTTGCCGAAGTCCATTAGTTTGCAGACAGGAGGCTTGCTTTCGGGCGATACTTCGACCAAGTCAAGATCTGCTTCAAAAGCTAACCGCAGTGCATCTTCGATTGCGACTATGCCGATTTGTTCACCGGCTGGCCCTACAAGTCGAACTTCTGGAACGCGAATTCGATCATTGATGCGGGTTTCGATACTGATATGTCCTCCTGTGGTCGAAATGTGGCAAGTGAAATCACATCAACCAGAGGCAGGCCCGTAGGCACAAGTCACTTACGCGACTGCTCTAGACCGACCCGACGCCTGCTCGGCGGTGCGGGTGGGATGTGAATCCGCTTGTAGATGAGCCCGCCGTAGCGGAAACATCGGTCATGTGAGATTGTAGCAAGGTGACCAGCCAGAACACTAATCCAGAAAAAGCCGGGATTACCGCGGCCAGAGACTTAGCTGCCCTTTCAGCCGTGGAAATCCTTAGTTTGCACATCGTTGACCTGATGACTGCCGCCGCGGTGAAACTAGGCGAATTTGAGGGTACTAGCACTGATTTAGCGGAATCTCGGATTCTGATAACTGCATTAGCGGGATTGGTTGATGCCAGCGCTCCAGATCTCGGGGCACACCACGCCGCCCCAATGCGCGATGGATTACAGACTCTGCAACGCTCATTTCGTGAGCGCTCGGTCATCAAAGACGAGCCCGGCATGGGACCTGGCGAGCAATACACCGGACCGGTCTATTAGCGGTTAATTGGCTTTGGTCTGCGTTACCTGAACACTTAGGGGGCGATCAAGCACCACTGTAAATGTCGGATCCTGCAATAACTCGGCTATCTGCTGACCAAGATCGGTGGCAACCTGCGAAACAAACAATTCGAGCTCTACCTCTTCTTCGGTAATTTCCCAAAGCGCCTCTTCGACGCCGTCAAGATCTTCAATGGCATCACAAACTGAATTTAGGGCCGATTCCAGATACTGACGTTGATGTTCACTCATGGCCACACGCACTAGAAGTGCCCCATCAAGTGCTGTCGGAGTTGGACCAGCGATGTCAATAATGAGCGCATCAAGCTCTTGCTCTAATACTGCTTGTGCAATTACGTGGGCCGCTCTGGGGATTGGTCGTGCAGAGTTATCCCAAAGAGCAACCGAATCGACACCGGTGAATGCCAACAACGCCCGACGACCATCTTTGGCCACAAATTCAACAGCCTGCATACTGCTATCTTTTTCAACGCCATCCAGTTTGGAGTCAACTCGAGCAAGTACGGGGATGAGTAATCGTTGATGGGCGAGATTTCCAACCAATGCCTTGACTGTTTCATCAGTGCGCTCTCCAGCGAAACTTGTCATGGCTAAGCGCAAGGCGAGGCTGGGTTCTCCCAAATCTTGGGCGAAATCAGTTTCTGGAATTTCCGAGTTGGTGAAGTCGCTCATTACAGGCGACACGCATGGATGTCGGTCACCAGAACGCCGCGGGCGCCTAAGTCATAGAGTTCGTCCATAATTGCGTGCACCGCCTTTCGCGGAACCATGGCCCGAACTGCTGACCACTGTGAATCCTGAAGCGCCGAGATTGTAGGTGACTCAATACCTGGCGTTAAGGCACAGGCGCTATCCAGCAAGGTGTTTGGGATGTCGTAATCCACCAAAACATAGGTACGAGCAACGATGACCCCTTGTAGCCGCCGGATAAAGACATCAAGTGCACCCTGATCTTCTATGTCGGGGCGGGTAATCAAGATTGCTTGGCTGGTAAAAATCGGATCACCAATTGTTTCTAGTCCTGCTTGCTTCAGTGTTGTGCCAGTAGCCACAACATCAGCAACCAAGTCAGCTACTCCAAGGCGAACTGCATTCTCAACCGCCCCATCGAGCTTCACAATTTGGGCTTGAATGTTCTGACTGTTAAGCCATTCGGTCAAGATACCCGAATAAGAAGTGGCGATGCGCTTGCCTGAGATGTCTTTAAGGTCCGAAACCAAGCCAGCGGGTGCAGCAAGTCTGAAAGTTGACGGAGCAAATGAAAGTTCAAGTACGGTGGCGGCGGCGGCACCAGAATCGGCAAGCATATCTTGACCAGTGATTCCCACATCTAATGTTCCACTAGCTACATAGGTAGCAATGTCGCGTGGTCGCAAGAAGAAGAACTCCACGTCATTTTCTGGATCTTGTACTACCAGGTCACGGGTGGTTGCCGCTACGGCGTAGCCCGCTTCGCGTAACATTTCGCGAGCTGGATCTGATAACTGGCCCTTGTTTGGAATCGCAATACGCAGCATGACTACAACTTTCCGTACACATCATTAAGGCTGATGCCCCGAGCAATCATCAAAACTTGCGCCCAGTACAAAAGTTGGGCTATTTCTTCTGCTACGGCCTCATCTGATTCGCGTTCAGCGGCCATCCAAGCTTCGGCGGCCTCTTCAATTACCTTCTTACCGATTGCGTGGACTCCAGCATTGACCATGGCAACGGTTCCCGACTCTGGGTCGCCACTTGCCACGCGTGCTAGTAGTTCAGCATGCAATTCATCAAAGGTTTTCATGCCTCTAGCCTAGGCGTTTTTGAAATTATTCAGAACTTGCAACATTGCCAGGGCAGCTTGAGCAGCTTGAGCACCCTTATCCTCTTTACTTTGTGTCAAGCCGGCGCGGTCTAGTGCTTGCTCCTCGGTGTCGCAGGTTAGCACCCCGAAACCGATGGGCACATTTGTATCGAGACTGACTCGATTTATGCCATCCGTTACTGCTTGGCAAACATAATCAAAATGTGGCGTTCCACCTCTGATGACAACTCCTAGGGCAACTACTGCATCCGCCCCAGCGGAAATGGCTGCCTGGGCCCCAAGCGAAAGTTCAAAGGTGCCTGGAACCCGGACTAAGTTGGCACTGGCACCGGAAAGTTCGATTGTGCGAACTGCACTGGCGATCAAGCCATTCATGACTTCTTCGTGCCAAGATGCGGCCACGATTGTCACTTTGGTGTTAGCGGGCAACTGCACTGAAATATCGGGGCTACCTGAAGAACTCATAAGGACTCCCTTAAATTCAGATCATGGCCCATTTCATCACGCTTAGTGCGCAAGTAGCCAAGGTTGTAATCGTTTGGTTCGATCTCGATAGGCACTTGCTCTGTGATCCTAAGTCCATAACCGTCTAATCCAACCCGTTTGGTTGGATTATTTGTGAGCAGTCGCATCGATTTGATACCCAGATCTGCAAGAATTTGCGCTCCGGTGCCGTAGTCACGAGCATCTGCTGGCAAGCCTAAGGCCAAGTTTGCTTCGACCGTATTGGCACCTTGATCCTGGAGTGCATATGCCCGCAATTTATGTAGCAGACCAATCCCGCGCCCTTCATGGCCGCGCATGTAAAGTACTACGCCACCTCCTGCCTGAGCAACGATGCGCATAGCGGCATGCAGCTGCGGCCCACAATCACAACGTAGCGAACCAAGTACATCTCCAGTTAAACATTCAGAGTGCACGCGAACTAAAACTTCTTCACCATCGCCGATTTCACCCATAACCAGCGCAATGTGGTCAATGTTGTCAAAGATGCTCCGGTAACCAACTGCAGTGAAATTTCCAACTTCAGTTGGCAGCAGCGCACTCGCGACCCGCTGAATTTGTGATTCGGTGCGTCGACGATAAGCGATTAAATCTTCAATAGAAATCAAAACCAAACCATGGGTATCGGCGAACTCACGTAATGCATCGCCACGCATCATGGATCCGTCATCATGAACAATTTCGCAAATAACGCCTGCTGGGGTTAGGCCGGCCATTCTGGCTAAATCAACCGCTGCTTCAGTGTGACCAGGACGACGCAATGTGCCACCTGGCATTGCTCTTAATGGAAAAACGTGGCCAGGTCGGGTTAAGTCACGAGCTTCGGTAGCAGAATCACACATGACTTTGATGGTGTGGGCTCGATCGGCTGCACTAATTCCCGTAGTAATTCCGTTGCGAGCATCAACACTGACGGCATATGCGGTGCCTTTGCGATCTTCATTAACTACGGTCATCGGGGGTAGATCCAGGCGATCAAGTTCAGCGCCTTCCATAGCAACACAAATCACGCCTGATGTGTAACGAGTCATAAAACCAACAAGTTCTGGAGTTGCTTTACTTGCGGCAAAAATTAAATCGCCCTCATTTTCACGATCTTCATCATCAACAACGACAATCGCCCGTCCTGCTGCAATTTCGCTGATGGCTTTATCAATGGAATCAAAATTCCTGGTCATCGCTGGACCAACTTTTCAATGTATTTGGCAACCAAGTCAACTTCAAGATTTACTGATTCGCCAACCGTTCTATTTCCTAGAGTCGTCTTCGACAAAGTCGCTGGAATTAGCGAAACACTAAAGTCCAAAGATGTAATTGCGCTTACTGTTAGTGAGACCCCGTCAACAGTAATGGAACCTTTTTCTACGATGTATTTGAGAACTGTGGGATCGGCGGCAATCGTGACAATATCCCAATTTTCTGATTTGGTTCGGCTGACAATAGTTCCGACGCTATCCACATGGCCTTGTACCAGATGTCCACCTAATCTAGTTGCCAGAGTTATTGGACGTTCTAGATTTACCTGGTCGCCAATTTCAAGTTTGGCGATAGTTGTACGCTGAACGGTTTCCTGCATTACATCGGCACTGAAAGTGTCATCCCTGATTTCAATTGCAGTTAAGCAAACGCCATTGACTGCAATTGAATCGCCGAGTTGGCTGTCGCTCACTGCAAGTGGGCCTCGGATACTTAATCGCAGAGCATTGTCTGGCAACTGCTTTATTGCAAGAACTTCCCCGAGTTCTTCAACAATCCCAGTGAACATACTTAATCCTGCCGTGTGGTGAAATGAACCACTAGGTCTAATCCAACACGATTAACGGTCATTTGGGAAAATCGTCGAACATCTGACATTGTTTTAACGCCAATATCCCCCAGCACTTTGATGCCATCACCGGCGATTGCCGGGGCTTGAAACCAGTACACTTCATCAACTAGCCCGGCTCGCCACGCACTAGTTGAAAGTCCAGATCCTGCCTCGATAAGTACTCGGTGGATACCATAGTCTGCCCACAACTGCTGAATAACATCCGAAATGTCTGCTGTTGATTTCACTGCGGGCTTTGGAAACTTATTGACATTTGAATCATCTGGGATCGCCCTATTGCCAACAACTACACGAAGCGGCTGGTCTTGAGCACTAAGTGAGCGAACAGTTAAGTGTGGATTGTCGGCGAGCACCGTTCCAGTTCCCGTAACAATCGCTCCTACTGTTGCTCGGATTCGTTGCACGTATTCTCGGGCTGGTTCGCCAGTAATCCATTGACTAGTGCCATCGGTGGCACCGATAAAGCCATCAAGTGTGGTTGCAGTTTTCCAAATAACCCAAGGTCGTCCTTGTTCATGTGCAAAAGTCCAAGAAGGGTTCAGTGATTCACATTCGTCAGAAAGCACCGATGATTCAATCGCCAGGCCAGCAGATTTAAGCAAGTCTGCTCCACCTGCCATTTTTGGATTTGGATCACGTTGTCCATAAATCACTCGGGAAACACCCGCGGAAATTAGTGCATCAACACAAGGGGGTCGTTTCCCTGAACTAGCACATGGTTCAAGAGTTACATAAACAGTTGAGCCATTAGCACTTTGGCCAGCAGCACTCAGGGCTACTACTTCAGCGTGGTCGGTGCCTGAACCGCGATGCACCCCAGTTCCAACTACTTTCCCAGACGTCGAAACGACTATGGCACCAACGCTCGGGTTTACATCCCGCGACAGGTCAACTTGTTTAGCTAAGTCGATTGCTTGCGCCATGAATTGCTCATGCGACATTAGTGTGCGCACCACCATGAAGTATTTGTGGCAGCAGTTGCTAACTCCCTTAGCGTTGAAACTACCGACGCTGGATCGGCACTTTGATAGACGGCAGATCCGGCAACAAAAGTGTCGGCTCCGGCATCAGCACATTCTTGAATGGTTGCCGCCGAAACTCCACCATCGACTTGAATCCAAACGGATAAATCGCCTGCCTTGATGAGTTCGCGGGCCATTCGCACTTTGCTCATTTGGTCAGCCATGAATGACTGTCCACCAAAGCCTGGCTCAACGGTCATGATTAACAGCATGTCAATGTGTGGCAGCAAATCAACATATTCTTCAAGTGCAGTTCCGGGCTTGAGTGCAATGCCTACGCGAGCGCCTTGAGCTCTAATGTCGCTCGCAATCTGCTTAGGAGATTTTGCCGCTTCGATGTGAAAGGTGACGCTGCCCGCTCCAACCTCGGCATAGCCTGGCGCCCATCGATCAGGGTCGGCAATCATTAGGTGGCAGTCAATCGGTGTGGTAACTGTCTTGACTAGCGACTCAACGACCGGCAAACCAAGCGTCAGATTAGGTACAAAATGGTTATCCATAACATCGACGTGAATCCAGTCGGCTACTGCTGCCACGCGCGCGCACTCGGCGGTCAATTGGCCAAAGTCTGCAGAAAGAATGCTTGGCGAAATCCGTAAACCCACATAGGCAGTTTACGGGATTAAGCAGTTGCCGTGCGGGTCAGAATAGTTAGATACATGCCATCAGTGCCATGAACATCTGGTCGCAGTCGCAATTTTTTGGTGCCACTGGGCAATTTAAGTCTGGGCAAAACTGGAGCCAGGTCAATTTCGGCAAAGTTTGAATGTTCTCGTAAGAAAGCAGCAATGACTAAATCTGTTTCGGAAATATGCGGAGAGCAGGTTGCATATGCAATCAGTCCACCGACGCGAACTAGTTTGGCTGCCTGAGCTAGTAATTCTCTTTGCAATTGCGTGAGTGGGCCGATGTCGCTGGGCTGTTTACGCCAGCGACTTTCAGGTCTTCGACGCAGTGCACCCAGTCCAGTACATGGCGCATCGACCAGAATCCGATCGAATTCAAGATCGGGGTTGAATTCCCGAGCATCAGTAACTACTACTTTTGGGTTGCCTGGTGCATTCCACAGGGCATTTTTAACTAAATTTGCTCGGGACTCGTTCGGCTCTAACGCTGTGAAGTGAATTCCTTGTTCAGCAGCTAAGCCAGCCAAAATTGCTGCCTTACCGCCTGGGCCAGAACACATATCCAGCCAGTTGCTTTCGGCTCCGTCAATCGGTACTTGAGCAAGCGCGAGGGCCACAAGTTGGCTACCCTCGTCTTGGACCCCAACTCTATTTGTTTGCACTAAAAACAAATCGCCTGGATTCGACGACCATGGGTTCTCAATATCCGTTGCTCGAACCAAAGTCGCGGCAATCGGCGACCAATTACCGGCAACTACATGCGGCAGTTCGAGTAACTCCGCTAGCGTTGCTTGTCCAGGTCTTGCGACCAGCGTAATGTTTGCTGGCTCATTGCCAGTGGCCAAAATTGGCACGATGCTCCTTGCATCACACTCATAGGCATCTGCTAGCGCTCTGATTACCCAAACAGGATACGAGTACTCAATGGCAAGTCGCTCCACGTCAGGTATTCCCGTGGTCAACTCTGTGCACCACTGCTGCCAGGTTTTCTCGGAAATTCGGCGCAGTACTGCGTTGACAAAACCGGTAACACTGCGGCCAACTTCGGCATTTGCCAACGAGACGGCTTCGTTTATCGCAGCATGTACTGGCGTTCGTAGGAAAAGTAGTTGATACGCGCCTAAACGTAAAACGTCGAGCACCTCTGAATCTAAATTATCTCGATCAGCACATGCTTTGATAACTGCGTCCAGACTTCCTTGTCGGCGCAATGTGCCATAGGTAAGTTCAGTGGCAAAAGCTGCATCTCTAGTGGTCAGGTTTGCATTACTGCAGGCTGTAGGGAGCATCAAATTTGCATATGCGTCAGCAACATGGACTGAATGTATTACCGAATAGGCAACTTTTCGGGCAGCAGTGGTCATGAAAAGAAATCACCAGACTGATTGCTAAACCACTGCATAGCCGAAACTGCAGTTCGCCCAGCCTGCTGAACTTGCTGGAGCGCGATTGCATGGCTACCAGTTCCAACGAGCACCAAACCATCGCTTGAGACTATTTGGCCAGGCGATAAGTGAGTTATTTCAGGTGCTAAATTAACCGGGAAAATGCGAATTCGTTCATCGGCAAATTCAGTCCATGCGCCTGGTGTTGGAGTTACCGAACGAATGTGTCGCTCAATTGCCAATGCTGGCATTTGCCAATCAATGCGGGCATCTTCCTTAGTAATTTTCGGCGCAAGTGATACTCCCACTGAACTCTGCGTAACCGGAAATAGCTTGCCCTGGGCTAACCCAGCCAAAGTTGAGTTGATTAATCCTGTGCCTTCAAGGGCAAGACGATCCAGCAATTCACCGGCTGTCTCATCCGGCTTAATATTTGTGGCTAACGAACTAAGGATTGGTCCGGTATCTAAGCCGGAATCAATTTGAAAGGCGGTTACACCGGTAACGTCGTCACCAGACTTGATTGCGTGTTGTACGGGGGCTGCGCCTCGCCACTGTGGAAGCAAAGAGAAATGAAGATTTATCCAGCCATGTTTTGGCAACCCGAGAAGAGTTTGTGGAATCAGCGCACCAAAAGCAACCACAACAACGCATTCAACTTCTTTAATTTGCTCGGTCAAGGAGGTCAAATCAGTAGTTTTGTAGCAGCGAAGTTCAAGTTCGCGACTTTTGGCGGCAACAGCACTTTCTGTGAGCACTCGTCCCCTGCCGGCCGGTGCATCTGGGCGCGTAAGCACAAAGGCGAGCTCATGGCCCGCTTCAGTCAAGGCAGTAAGAATCGGAACAGCAATTTCGGGAGTCCCAGCAAAAGCGATGCGCACAGTTACAGCAGTCCGTTTGTCAGTGGATGTGGGCTCAGTTTTATTTGCGGCGCTTGTCCGAACCAATCAGTTTCCCGGATTGCTTTCATGGCTTCTTTGCGAGTTTGTTCATCAAGTCGATCAATAAAAACAATGCCATCAAGATGGTCAGTTTCATGTTGCAGACACCTAGCCAGCAAGTCACTTCCTTCAATTACGACTGGTTCACCGTGCATATTGAAACCATGTGCGATTACATGCTCAGCGCGAATGCAGTCGAAGGCTAGGCCTGGGATAGAAAGGCAGCCCTCCTCGCCATCCTGTGTCTCTTTGGAAAGTGTTAGTACTGGATTGATCAGGTGGCCAATCACATCATCCACATCGTAGGTAAACACTCGAAGCGACACGCCAATTTGTGGCGCGGCTAGGCCAGCCCCACCAGCTTCGAGCATGGTGCTAGTTAAATCAGCAATCAAATTGCGTAACTCTTTGTCAAAAGTTTTAACTTCTAAAGCTGGCGTGGCGAGAATTGGGTCACCCAAGAGTCGTATTTCCTGAACTCCCATGCTTCCTCCTGATTACCGCAGTTAGTTAAGTCTAATGTCGCCAAGATTTATGCGACGGCACTAAAGATCGTACGGATCAAATCTGATGTTCACAGGCTCTCCGCGCTTACGGGCACTACGAACTGCTGAAGCATCCTTGAGTGCACAGGCTAAGTCGAGCCCGTGTGCTCGATCAATAGAAAGGAGTAGGCGCACTCCAGTTGGCGTAGGCACTGGTCCGCGCGTCTGGACTTGAGCCGGAAGCTCGGTAAGCGCCATTAGATCATCAATATCTGCCTGGGTACCAGTTAAGACAGCAAGCCGTACTGCAGGCGCAAGGGCGACTGCAGCTCGCTCGCTCAATTCGCGGGTGGCAAATCCAAGTGGGTCGTGGCGAATCAATCCTTGAACAGCAGGATGTGCAGCGTCCGCAACAACGACAATTTCACCTTCGGCACGAACTAATGAGGCGCATTCCATCCACTTAGCAAAAGTATCTTCGCTTGCCCGTAAATCTGGTCGAGCCAGCATGGAGTTGCCATCGAGGAGAACTGCTGCTTGATATCCAGACTCGGCAATTGGAGCAGCTCCGGGCGTGGCAACAATGATGCTCGGCCGGCTATCGATTCGACGAACTATGTGATCAGCCGATGAAGAGCGAACAGGGACGCCAGGAAATGCTCGACCTAACTCTTCAGCAGTGCGCGTGCTGCCAATTACCGTTGCCCTGAGTTCCGTTAGGGAACACTTTATGCACTGCCATGTTGGATCAAGATGCCCACAGAGTCGACAGGTAGGTGCGCTTGAGCGCCCCGTTTGCACTAAAGGCCCGCTGCATTCTCGACAAATTGCAAGGGTGCGACATTTTTGGCAGGCCAGGCGAGGTGCGTAACCGGCACGCGGTACTGAAATCAGGACTGGCCCTAGTTTGACTGCGGTAGCGATGACTTTGAATGCGAGTTCCGGAATCCGTACTGCTGCCTGCATGGCGTATGGCTCTTCTAAGGCACTGCGCACTCGAGCCATGCTTTTACGAGCCTGTTCGGCCGGCCGACTTACTGCTGCTAACCAGGGCATGAGAGCGACTGCATCTATTGAAGGCGAGCTACCCAGTACCAAGAGAGCGGTCTCTTCCAGCTGACTTCTGAGCACTGCAACTTCGCGAGTGTGCCAATAAGGAGCGTGTGGCTCTAAAAAGGTTTCATTCCAGTCGTCCCAAATACAGATTGCTGCCAAGTTAGGTACTGGCGTGAATACCGCAGATCTCGTCCCAACGACAATGCGTGCTTGACCCCTAAGTGCCCGAAGCCAGTTTCGATATCTAAGTTCTGGACCATCGTCGGCTGAAATTACTGCCAGTGATTCGAGTTGGCAGCCAGCACTTTGAAGTATGGCGACTACACGATCAAGAGCTGTCCGGTCAGGCACCAAAATGATGATGCCTTGATTGCTGTTTGCGACAGTAAGTGCGTATTCAGTGAGGATTTTGGCAGGATCATCTGCTCCTGTAGGCATGACTGCCCGTGGTGCTTGGCGAGCAACTGTGCGCGTTAACAATGCCTGCCCACCTGAATACTGATTAAGTAATTCGGTCGCTGGATTTGGGTAGGAATCAGCCACTTGACCAACCTGGGCTTCGGCTCGGGCATGGCGGTGCGGGATGGCGCTACGTACCACATCCCAACGCACGCCAGCATTTCGCTGCGCAACTTGGGTTACTAAGTCAAAGAGTTTTGGAGTCAGAACCTGCTCATCAGAAACCACCGACAGCGGAAGTAAAGTCCCAGGATGATCTGACTCGGCCAATCGCTCAATCAAAAAGCCGTCGACCAGTTTTCCAGCGAATCGGACTCGCACCCGTACACCAGGCTGGGCACTTTCCGAAAATTTTTCGGGAACCGAATAGTCAAATAATCGATCGAGGTGTGGCAAAGAGTTGTCTATCAGAACTGTGGCCACCGGTAACTCGGCAGCTAGCGGAGTCGCCGCCTTAACCCGTTTACGCGGGGTCGGAAACAAACTAAGTTCTGACTCGGTCACATTCTTGAGTCTGTCAGATGGCTGCGACAGTTGTTAAAGCGCCGCGGATAACTCTGTTGCCCGATTGGTGCGCTCCCAAGTAAAGCCGGGACGACCAAAATGTCCATAGGCTGATGTTGGGCGATACTTAACGACATCGGTATTTAAAAGTTCTAAATCAGCAATGATTGCAGCTGGACGCAAATCAAATACTTTGTGAATGGCCTGCTGAATTTTCTCGTCTGAAACAGTTCCGGTTCCAAAGGTTTCGACAAATACTCCAACTGGCTGGGCTTTGCCAATTGCGTAGGCGACTTGCACCTCGCAGCGCTTAGCTAGGCCGGCCGCAACTACATTCTTAGCCACCCAGCGCATGGCATAAGCAGCTGAGCGATCGACTTTGGATGGATCCTTGCCCGAGAATGCGCCGCCACCATGACGAGCCATCCCACCGTAGGTGTCAACGATGATTTTGCGACCAGTTAAGCCAGCATCGCCCATTGGTCCGCCAACGACAAACTTGCCAGTTGGATTCACCAGTAACTTATAGTCATCGGATGCTAAGTCAAACTCGGCCAAAATTGGCTCTACAACAAATTTCTGGATTTCTGGGACCAGAGTTTTATCTAGATCGACATTCTCTGAGTGCTGAGAGGACACGACAACTGTTTCGAGTCGAACTGGGCGGTTTTCGGCGTACTCAATAGTGACTTGAGTTTTGCCATCTGGTCGCAAGTAGGCCAACTCCCCTGACTTTCGCACCTCAGTAAGTCGTTGCGCTAGTCGGTGCGCCAAGGTAATTGGTAGCGGCATCAATTCTGGGGTGTCGTCGCAGGCGTAGCCAAACATCAGACCTTGATCGCCTGCACCTTGTCGGTCAAGCGGATCGGCAGATCCGGAAACCCGTTCTTCAAATGCATCGTCAACACCTTGGGCAATATCTGGTGACTGCGTGCCAATTGATACTGAAACTCCACAAGAGTTGCCATCAAAACCTTTGGTGGACGAGTCGTACCCAATCGAATTAACCACTTCGCGCACAATACTCATTACGTCGCAATAGCCTTCAGTGGTGACTTCACCTGCCACGTGAACTTGGCCCGTGGTAAGCAGTGTCTCTACGGCAACTCGACTTGTTGGGTCTTGGTTCAACAAGTCATCAAGAATGGCATCTGAGATTTGATCTGCCATCTTGTCTGGATGGCCTTCAGTAACGGATTCGGAAGTGAAAAGACGACCTGACATTTACTTACCTTTACTATTTCGACAAAAAGTCCAACGAGGCACAATCTTATCGGTGTAAGAATCGACAATCGCGCCGATACACGCAGTCAGCGTGGCTGGTAGGCAACTAACGCATCAAGAATGGCGTGAGCAATTTCCAGCTTAGGTGCTCGAGGAACCACAATCTCTTCGCTAGTGCTCTTACTAAGTATCGTGACCTGATTTTCGGGTGTGCCAAACCCGAGACCATGGCCTACTTCGTTGACGACCAGCAGATCGCAATCCTTACTAAGGAGTTTGGCTCGCGCATGCTCAAGCACACTGCCCGTCTCGTCACCAGTTTCAGCTGCAAAACCAACTACAACTTTAGGTGTTCCGGAATGATCGCGTTGATGTGTAAGTGAATGTAGCAAGTCTGGCGTCTGATTGAACTCTAGGGTGATCGACTCTTGGTCTGGCCGCTTTTTAATTTTTGTTGGATTGGTCTGGACAGGAGCAAAGTCAGAAATGGCAGCCGCCATAATGACCACATCGGCTATGCGACTTTGCGCATAAAGTTCATGTGCCAATTCACGACCTGTTTCAACCGAGATCACCGAGACACCGGACGGAATAGGCTCGGTAATGTTTGCGGCAATTAAAGTAACTTTTGCACCGCGACTAACGGCTGCAGTTGCTAGTGCAATTCCTTGTTTGCCAGATGATCGATTGCTAATAAATCTCACTGGATCTAAGTACTCACGAGTACCTCCAGCAGTAATCACAATTCGCTTGCCACTTAAATCTTGAGTTTGCTTGCTGGCAACCGCCAGCGCAATGGTGGTGATATCTGCGAGCTCTGGCAACCGACCTACGCCAGAATCACTGCCAGTTAGTCTTCCAACTGCTGGATCAATTACCGTAGCGCCACGAGCCCGCAATGTTGCAACGTTTGTTTGTGTCGCTGGATTCAACCACATCTCCGTGTGCATCGCGGGGGCATATACAACGGGACAAGTCGCGGTCAGCAGCACATTTGTTAAGACATCATTTGCTGATCCAGAACTAGCTCGAGACAGCAGGTCGGCAGTAGCAGGAGCAACGATAACTAAATCGGCTTGCTGACCAAGCTGAACATGCGGAACATTTGCAACACTCTCCCACAAATCCGTGATGACAGGATTTCCAGATAGCGCCTCCCAAGTAGCTGCGCCAACGAAATTTAGAGATGCGGCAGTTGGCACGACATGAACAGTGTGACCAGCTTCGGTGAGTAGGCGAACTAACGCGGCAATTTTGTATGCAGCAATGCCGCCACCGACACCGACAACGATCTTGAGTTGCTGTTGATTATCCACGATAACTCCCGATGGTCGGGATGAAGTTTAGGACGCAGTCTCGGCTTCGATAGTCAATTTGCCTTCATTAATTTCACGAAGGGCGATTGACAACGGCTTTTCCTGATTGCCCGCCTCAACAAGTGGTCCAACATACTCAAGCAGACCTTCACCGAGCTGCGAGTAGTAAGCATTGATCTGACGAGCACGCTTTGCTGCGTATATAACTAGGGCATACTTCGAATCGGCGACTTCAAGCAAGTCGTCAATTGGTGGATTTGTAATGCCTTCAGCAGTGGCAGCGGACACGGGGGCTCCTTCAGGGATTAAAACTACTTTAGAAATGATACCAACTCGTCGGCTGCCCGCGCGACATCGTCATTTGTGATGACATAGTCAAAGAAATCGGCAGAATCCAACTCATCTTGGGCTTTTTCAAGGCGCAGAGCCACTTGTTCTGGGGTTTCGGTCCCCCGGCCTTCGAGCCGCGATTCCAAATCTTGCCAAGAAGGTGGCACCAAAAACACTAAAACTGCTTCGGGCATATTTTTTCGAACTTGCTTAGCGCCCTGAACTTCGATTTCCAGAAGTACCGGAATATCAGACGATAATCGCTCTAGAACGGGCTGGCGAGGTGTGCCGTAGCGATTGCCAGCAAATTCTGCCCACTCAAGTAATTCGTCACCAGCCAACATTTGATCAAACTCGGCATTGGAGATGTAGAGATAATTGACACCGTGCACTTCGCCTGGTCGAGGTGCGCGAGTAGTGACCGAAACAGAAAGCCAAGTTTGTGGGAGTTGAGCTAACGCGGCTTGAACGACTGAACTTTTACCAACGCCACTTGGACCAGACAGGACGACCAACTGAGTTGTCATTAATCTAGTCCTTTCTTGTAGCCCAAGGTTAGTAGCAGTTTAGGACTTGATGCTTGCAGCAATTTCAGCAGCAGCTTCGCCGATGTTGGTAGCACCCGTGATTGGCCGACCAATTACCAATAAGTTCGCGCCATCAGCAAGTGCTTGTTCGGGAGTTGCAATACGCTTTTGATCCCCTACATCACTTCCAGCAGGGCGAACACCTGGTGTAATCAATACGATGTCGGCAGGG